>JAQICP010000508.1 GCA_027858555.1 Vallitaleaceae bacterium | reverse complement strand
AATGACCTAATTCATGTATAATAATCATAAAGCCAAACATTAATATCGCAACTACAACACTCATAAAATACCTACTTTCAATTACTTTTTCTATTTTAAATCAATATGTCTATACTAACTATTTTGATGATTTTATATAACTATCTATGGTTTCATGGGCCCACTTTTCAGTTTCAAGGATAATCTCAAGGGTGTCAGCTTCCTTTACATCATGTTTACTCATAGCATATTCTATTAATTTTGGTATATCCAGAAATTCAATCTGACCACTCAAAAATAAACAGACTGCCTTTTCATTTGCAGCATTAAGAACCGTTGGCATGGTCCCACCAATAGTCATAGCTTCATAGGCATAATTCAAACAAGGGAAATTGTTATGACAGGGTTCCTCAAACGTCAAAGTCTGAATGTCTGAAAGTTTTAGTCGTTTATATTGATTATACTTTCTTTCAGGATAATATAATGCATATTGAATAGGCAGTTTCATGTCAGGTAATCCCATTTGTCCAATTACAGACCCGTCTATATATTGTACCATACTATGGATTATACTCTGTGGATGTATGATAACTTTAATATCTGCCATCTTAACATCAAAAAGCCACTTAGCTTCAATGACTTCCAACCCTTTATTCATCAATGTAGCTGAATCAATGGTGATTTTTTTACCCATGGACCAATTAGGATGTTTCAAAGCATCGGCTAGTGTTACTTTTTTCATAGCCTCCGTGTCCCAAGTCCTAAACGGACCACCGCTTGCAGTTAATAAAATAGACTCAATAGCTAAGTGGGATTCACCTTCAAGTGATTGCATGATTGCTGAGTGTTCACTATCAACCGGTACAAGACGCACTTGATAAGCTTTCACAAGCTTCATAATGAGTTCACCCGCAGTAACTAGTGTCTCTTTATTAGCAAGTGCAATATCCTTACCGGCCTTAATCGCTTCAATGGTCGGCCTAAGACCAATCATGCCCACAACGGCAGTAACAACCATATCTACCTGTGCCATTGTTGCAACTTTAATTAACCCCTCCATACCTTCTAAAACTGTTATTGAACCAACAATTCTAGTTCTGAGCTTGGCAGCTTGTTGCCTATCCATTACAGCTACAAGGGATGGGTTATATATATTAATCTGCTCTTCAAGTAAATCAATGTTAGTATTAGTGGTTAACCCACATACTTCTATATCACGCTGTTCCAAAACAACTTCAAGTGTCTGTCGTCCTATGGAACCCGTAGAGCCAAGAATGGCTATTTTTTTCATCATATCATTCCCATACTAGATTATTTTCAATATTGTGATCATTAGATAATAAACGAGTGGCGCTAATAATATATTGCTATCAAACCGATCCAACACACCACCGTGACCAGGTATGATCTTACCAAAATCTTTAATACCCGTTGTACGCTTAATACCAGATGCTACAAGGTCTCCAATTTGTGCCAAAATAGAGCCAAAAAACCCTAGAATAGCCAGTTGTGGCAGATTACTTAAGTCATCTGTCCCGCCCATAATATACATGTATAAGCCATATATCACGCAAAATAGTGCTGCACCAAACAAACCGCCGATAGCGCCTTCTATCGTTTTATTCGGGCTCAACTTAGGTGTTAATTTATGTTTTCCAAACGTTCTACCCACTAAGTATGCAAATATATCGCTACCAAAGGCAATCAAGAATATTAACCAGACATACCAAAGTCCCCTATTGCCATCTAATCGAACCAAAAGAATATATGAGAACATTAAATTGGTATAGATAAAACCAAACATCAGTACAGCCATATCCTTAATATGGTACTTAGGGTATTCAAACACATAAACACAAACTAGTGCAATAAAATATATAACCAAAAAGCCTTCGAGAAATTGTATACCATAAAAATAGATCATCGCATAATACACGCAAGATGCTAAAATAGTGACAATCTGTGTTAATTTATAGTTCAAACCGAACGCTTTATTATATTCGTATGTTGCGAAGGTGCTAATTAGCAAAACAAGTATCAGGGAAAAAACACCACCTAAGTACAAAGGTACCATTAACACTGGTAAATACGCAAGTGAAGCAATCACTCTAAGTTTCATCAGCTAAACCTCCAAATCTTCTCTCTGTTTCATTATATTTAATAATCGCATCTTCCAATGCATTTTTATCAAAATCAGGCCAATACTTCTCAGTAAAATAGAATTCAGTATACGCAAGTTGCCATAACAAAAAGTTTGACAATCTCACTTCGCCACTGGTTCTAATCATCAAATCAGGATCTGGTATCCCACTAGTATCTAAGTAGCGACTGACCAAATCTTCATTAATATCTGAGTGTTGTAAAACATCTGTTTCCAATTCATGATTAATTTTTTTAATCGCTCGAACAATCTCATCTCTGCCACCATAATTCAGGGCTATCTGAAGCTTTAGCCCATCATACTGTATCGATACTTTCTCAAGAAGTTCAATCTTATCTTGAATATCACGAGGCAACCCTTCTATATGTCCTATTACCTTTATACGCATATTGTTTTTTTCGGCTTCTTGCACACTTTCTTTCAAGTATTGTCTAAGAAGCCTCATTAAAAAAGCCACTTCTTCATCTGACCTTTTCCAGTTCTCAGTTGAAAAAGCATAAACCGTCACATATTCTACACCCAATTCATATGCAACTTTACAGATATTTTTAAGCGTCCGGCTGCCCTCTCTATGACCAGTTGTTCGCTTCTTACCTTTAGCTCTCGCCCATCTGCCATTCCCATCCATAATAAATGCTACATGTTTAGGGATTGCCAGGCCATCAAGTCTGTTTTCTTTCATTCCCATATTCTGCCCTCATCCTAACATACAATATCTAAAACAACCCCTCAAAAGAGGGGTTTATAACCTATTGTTCACTATACAGTGGTGATTTCTGTAATCTTGTTTTCAATGTGTTTATCAATGTCAATGATAAATTGATCGGTAAGCTTTTGAACTTCTTTTTCAAAATCTTTCAAATCATCTTCTGTCATATCATGATTTTTTTCTTCTTTTTTAAAATGATCATTGGCATCTCTTCGAATATTACGAATTCCAACTTTAGCGACTTCGCCTAATCGCTTAACTTCTTTTGACAAATCTCTACGTCTTTCTTCGGTTAAATCAGGAAAATTAAGTCTAATAACTTTACCGTCACTATTAGGATGAATACCAATGTCGGATGTACTAATTGCTTTTTCTATAGCACTAAGCACTGTGGCATCCCAAGGTTGAATCTGTAATGTTCTTGCCTCTGGAACTGCAACGGTTGCTAGCTGACTTAATGGTGTTAATTGCCCATAATAGTCAACTCTGATGTGGTCAAGGACATGGGGATTTGCTCTTCCTGCCCTAATACTTCCAAATTCACTTTCAAGTGCATGGATTGTTTTAGTCATTTTCTCTTCATAAAGTTTAATTTCTTCTTTCATAAACCCTCCTATATATATACTAAAGTGCCATCCATTGTACTACTAACGTGTTTGTCTGACTCATTATTAATTGCATTAATAATTGAGTCTTTATGATTAAGATGGAATACCAACATTGGTATGCCGTGCTCGAGGCACATAATTGCAGCAGTTAGATCCATCACCCCTAATTTTTGTTCTATTACTTCGTTTAATGCTATTTTATCAAATTTAACTGCATCTGCATAGATACTTGGATCTTTATCATAGACACCATCAACATTTTTTGCTAATAAAATAATCTCTGCTTCTACTTCGAGTGCTCGAAGTGCCACAGCTGTATCAGTAGAAAAAAATGGATGGCCAGTACCCCCGGCAAAAAAGACAACAGTATCTTGCGCCATATAATCTAAGGCCTTTTCTTTTGAAAACTTTTCAGTCATCGCACCCACTGCAAATGGTGTCATAACAACTGATTTCAACTGAGTCGTTCTAAATAATTCAGAAGTATATAGACAATTCATGACTGTTGCAAGCATACCGATTTGATCAGCCTTTGTTCTGTCCATATCTGGATTACTGCGCCCTCGCCAAAAATTACCGCCACCAATTACAATACCTACTTGTATGCCGGATTGAACAAGACGTTTAACTTGACCAGCTACACCAATAACGGTCGCTTCATCAAATCCATGTCCTTTACCACCAGACAACGCTTCACCACTAAGTTTTAATATAACACGTTTATACTTTTTGTCCATAAATACTCCTCTATATAATAATTTAACATATGTATCCGAATATTTCTATAG
>JAQICP010000377.1 GCA_027858555.1 Vallitaleaceae bacterium | reverse complement strand
CACTGCCACTATTTAATGTACCAAATGCACCACTCTTTATAAATGTGGCCTTAAGCTCATTGATAATGGCGTACTCTCTAGCTGTAACACTTTCTAGCACATTCCCCATAAGACTACCAATAATATCTTTTCTAGATGCATTAATACTTGTTATAATACCATCCACATCTGGATGCTTAGTTTCTTCGTTGATAACCAAGTTACGGTACACATATGCCGTTGAAACACTGAACTTTGGTTTTGCAATTACCACGTAGCATTCTGGAAAGGGTTGTAGAAACATCAGCTCCTCCCCTATACCTTCAGCGAGTGCAGTCCCTCCATATAGGCAATAAGGTATGTCTGCACCAAAGCCCTTCGCAAATAGAGCCATTTCATCCATCGTCATACCTAGTTCAAATAATTCATTCATACCCAGTATAGCAGCTGCTGCGTCGGTACTGCCACCTGCTAAACCTGCCGCCACTGGAATCATCTTATATAGATCAACTTCTATGCCTTCTTCTATATGATGCTTTTTAATCAAGCTATCAATGATCTGATAAACCAAATTGCGTTGATCTATCGGTAGATAAGGTAGGTTCGTTATAATCTCAATTTTGGGTCCTGACACGCTCTTAATTTTCAATTTATCATATAAATCGATGGTCTGCATAATCATTCTGACATCATGGTAACCATCGGGTTTTTTACCTAAAACATCTAGTGCAATATTAATTTTCGCATGCGCCTTTAGTTTGATCTCTTTCATAATAGCTCCTATTGCACTTTGTATACCGTGTATACTTTATATTATATACAAAGTAACTTATTTTATCAAGCGCCTATCTTTATGTCAAGAGCGTATTGCCTATATTAACGCTATTATAAAGGGGCCAATAACAAGATTAGAGCACTTAAGAGAACCGCTATATAAAAAAGCCATATAAAAAGCACCTCTAAGAGATGCTATTACTTTGGTTAATCACATATGGTTAATTCTACATTATGTGTCAATATGTCGGTGTAGCTATAAGATACTTTACGGTAATTATTAAGTTGCTCATTATGAACATTAACTAAAAATATACTTGGATAAGTGTTCTCAACATAGCCTTCCTTAATAACGACTCTTTTGCGACCTTTGTTGGCTTTAATACGAACTCTATTGCCAATATACTCTTCTACTTTGCTGCGAATATCAGTAATGTCGTTTCTATCCTTCATCTTTAATAACCACCTCATCTATTTTTATTCCTTTGATAAGTATATCACAAATGGGGCTTAAAGTCAACAAAACTGCTTAGTATATCAATTAATAATTGTCTTGTCAATCCTTTTTTAGAGAAATATTAGCAATATTTCCTTGTAACCATTAAAAAAGTTTCATAATGACCATATCTGTAATTTTCGCTTCATCCACACAACCATAAATTCGGCTATCTCTACTAATACTTCTATTATCGCCAAGTATAAAATATGATGATGCTGGTACGTAATAATCCAAGGAATCTAACATAACACCCTTTCGATATGTTTCGATTTTTTCTATGCCGTTGATGTATAAATGATCCTCTTCAATCACAATGTGATCACCTGGCTTGCCGATGATGCGTTTCACAACGCTTTCGTTTCGTTCTTCCGCATTAGGTACCGTTACAACAACCAACTCATCATACTGATAATCATGCATAAAAGTTTTCACCATGGATATAATGACAATATCATTATTTTCTAAAGCGCTCTCCATGGAATGCCCAACGACTCTGGTAGGCCAAAAACAAAGTCTTAAAATCAAGAGAATAGTGAGTATAACTATTATAAACCGGAACATTACATATCTAGTTTTTAGTATCGTACCTTTTTTCTCCGGTCTGTCTTTTTTCCCTACTATACCTTTTTCCTCTGATCTGTCTTTTCTATCTAGGCTACTTTTTTTCTCTGGTCTGTCTTTTTTTTCTAATCTATCTTTTTTCTCTGTTTTGCCTTTTCTCTCTTGTCCTTCTTTTGCCATAATATGCCGTCTTCCTTAAATTAAATACAGGCTAAACTAATTGAATTAGAATAGCCCATATGAATTATCCAATTATATCATTTATTTTTACCATTACTGCCTCGCTAAAGTCTGTTAATTTAGTGTCGGCATCTGCCAAACTAGAGCCTTTTACCCCGAAGTAGAACTTCACCTTGGGTTCGGTGCCAGAAGGTCTCATACACAACCATGAATCATCCTCAAGGGTAAAATATAATACGTTTGACAGCGGCAACCCTGTCGCAGTCTTCTCACCAGTAGCAAAGTTAGTTATTATGCCCGTTTCATAGTCTCGCATCTGGGTTACTTTTACATCATTAACAGTCGCAAGCCCCTCTGTTCTAAGGGTTGTTAGTATATGAGTAATCTTTTCCACACCTGCCATGCCTGCCAATGTGATTGAGTTCAATGTTTCTTTGTAGTAACCATACTTCTCATAAAGTGCAAGCAACCCCTCATAAAGCGTCATGCCCTGAGTTTTGTAGAAGGCAGCCATCTCACAGACACTCATGCTTGCAACAACAGCATCTTTATCCCTGGCATGGGTGCCAACTAAAGCGCCGTAACTTTCTTCAAACCCAAATAAATAGGTATTTGAACCTGACCGCTCAAATTCTTTGATTTTTTCACCGATATATTTGAAGCCTGTCAACACTTCAAAAAGTTCAATACCATAATGCGCTGCTACTGGAACAGCCATATTAGTTGATACAATGGTACTGACTACCGCAGCATTACTAGGCAAGGTACCTGTAGCTTGCTTTCTAGAAACAATATAGTCTAATAATAAAATGCCAATCATATTACCCGTTAAGCTGACATATTCACCATTACTATCTTTCGCCATTACACCTAATCTGTCTGCGTCTGGATCGGTTGCTAGAATAATATCGGCATCTTCTTTTTTGCCAACAGCTATGGCCAATTCAAAAGCTTTAATATCCTCAGGATTAGGGTAGCTCACAGTTGGAAAATTGCCGTCAGGTTCCGCTTGCTCTGCCACTACCGAAACATGTTTAAAACCAATCTGTGCTAATATATCCGTAACAGGAATCAGACCTGTGCCGTGTAAAGGTGTATAAACGATCTTAAAATCATCGCTCACACTATTGATTGCTTCTTGATCGATTACCAGCTTTTTAAGGGCATTGAGATAATCCACATCTATGTGCTTATCAATAATCACGTATAAACCTTGTGACAGTGCTGCTACTTTGTCCATAGTATAGACTTCATCGTAAGATGCCACTTTCTGTACTTCACCAATAATCAACTCATCTTTAGGTGACGTAACCTGCGCGCCATCTTCCCAATATACTTTGTAACCATTATACTCCGGTGGATTATGACTAGCTGTTACAACAATACCTGCAACACAGCCGAGTGACCGCACTGCAAAAGAAAGCACTGGTGTTGGTCTAAGTGATTCAAAAACATAGGTTTTAATGCCATTAGCCGCCAGGACTAGCGCCGCCTCGTCTGTAAATTCAGGCGACATCCTTCTTGAATCATAAGCAATGGCAACACCTTTCTTCATAGCTTCGCTACCTTCTTGTTTGATGAAGTTAGCTAAGCCTTGGGTTGCTTTTCTCACCGTATATATATTCATGCGATTGGTTCCTGCGCCTAAAATGCCTCTAAGACCCCCGGTACCAAATTCCAAATCTCTGTAAAATCGCTCTTGTATTTCTTTTTCGTCACCTTTAATTGCAATCAATTCCGCTTTTGTCACATCATCAAAGTAGGGGTTATCCAACCATTCTTGATATACTTTTCTATAATCCATATAAATCCTCCAATATTAATGTGGTTAATATACATCCGCTCCCGGGGTACCATCATCTGGTACCGGGTCTCCACCATTATTCTCATCTGTTTCTCCGATTGGTATTAAATCAGGGAATGAGTATTGATATGGTTCACCGCCTGTAATGATAGAAATACTATATAGCTTCGTATAATAGCCGTCTTTTCTAATTGTAATTTGATGTTCACCCGGTTCTACTAGTGCCGACACCGGGATTACGCCGATAAATTGAGTGCCAATATATAATTCGCAACCAACAGGACTATCTATTTGTATGGTTATGTCCTCACCAGCATAATTGGCATTGATAATCAGTTCGGGAAATGCTATCTCATAAACACCTGATTCTATGTCAACTGATACATCTTGCACCTTGGAAAAATAACCTACTCTCTCTAATTTGAAAGTATGGGTACCTTGACTTATCGGTACTTGAATCGGAATAACACCAACGAAAACAGCATCAATATATAGGTCTGTCTCCAGAGGTCCTGTGACATTAACCATTAAGTCTTGATTCTCAAAATCTATCACATACTCTTGATAAGACTGTGTCACAACTAATGTGGTATTAAGTGGTAAAAAACCTGGATTCTCAACCTTGATGTCATGTGAGCCATAAGTAAAATCAAGGGGCGTACTTATACTCGGTATCTTAACGTCATCCACATATAGGGTACTGCCATCCTGTATGATCTTGAATTGAACAGCGCCATATTCTGTCTGAATCGATGATAAGTCTATCGTCACCTCTTCTTCTTCCATAACTGTCACGCTCGTCACATAAGGGCTAGATCCCGCTTTCGTTATGATGACATCATGTGCACCTACTGGGACGGTAATTCTTGTGTCCTCTGTAATTGTGGTATACGTTTTAGATATCTCAACGGTACCACCAATAAAACTGGCAGTCCCTATAAGTACCACGTAACCATGTTTATTTTTCAGGGTAATTGACCATACAGTATCTTTATAACCTCTTACAATAAGCTCGTCTACCGGGTCTAACTCACTGAGTGAAATCATTTCACCGCCAAAGTATACTATAATATCCTCTGTGTAAAAATAGGTGTCATTATTAAGACTGATAGTCTTGTTCTCTTCGTCTACCACCATGTTTCTAGCCTGCCCATATTCGAACCCTAGATTAGAGACCTTTAGTTCGTCTGCGGTCATGGTATTTTTATCATATTTACTTTCGATTAATTGCCCAACGTCTAGTTGATTCAATGCTATGGAACTACCAAAAGCATCTTTGATTGAAAGTGTCGTTGGCACTTTGATAATAATCTTGTCTGAGCTTTCTACATTGGTAACCCATAATAAATCACTATCTGAATCAACATTAGATACCACACCTACAATCCTAGCATAATCCTTTGGTGTATCATCCACAATCACGTCAGGCTCATCAGTAGTAATCAATCCTGGATTATCTACTACCGGCGCTGAATTATTGCACGAAACAATAACAATTGTCATAATTACAAACAAAACAACTAGAGCACCTACTATTGACATCTTTGTTACGATATCCATATCTTGTATTTTTTTTAACATATAATCACCTCATAATGATATAACCTATTTGCTGAGTATAAACTCATGTAAACGAACCGCTGTATAATAATCTTGATTTAATTGCCTAGTCATCATAAATGTAACCTTGTGGTTGATATTTAGGTCTGTCCCTTTTTTTGCATTTAAGTTCTCAAGATAATTTGGTATCCCATAGATCTCACCGATAATAATGATAGCTTCATCATACCTATCCGCTTCTATATATGCCTCTACCATACTAACCAAAACCTGACTATAAGCCTCAACTTGATGTAAATTCATTGGATTCTTTTCCATGCAAATGAGTGCATTCTTCCTCGCTGCTTCATAGTCCTTATTATTATAATCATAATCCCTAATATATGCAAATGATTCCACAAAATTAGCTTGTACTTTTTGAAGTTCTAAAGCTATGTTAAGTCTTGTTGTCTCATCATACTCTGTATCACGCAACATACTTATTTTTGCTTCCGTATAATACGGATACATTCTGACTGCAGTGAAGCTATGATTAGTATACTGTAAAGTTGTTACAAAAGTAGCAACAATATATAACAATCCCATTACTACAATACCCATATATATTGGTCGTTTTCGCTTAAGATGTATCACCTTGAATGCTGGGTCTAAAGGGGATGTCTTGATTGTAAGGATAATGAGTAGAAACCATATAACACCGAATTGCAGATCAAAATCAATTAATCCATGTACCATAGTCAATAAGAAGAGAAATCGATATCTATGGTCTATGCCCTTATCTGTTATCTGGTAAAGGATATAGGAGAGGAAGGTTATGCCTCCCAAAAACCCTATATCTAAAAGCACTTGAATCAGATTGCTATGAATATATTTTACACTGTAATTAGCCCCTGTTTGAAATGCTTTTTGTATATAAAAATAACCCATATGCCCTGTTCCAAAAGGATGCTTTAAAAACATCTCTAAACCGTCTTTATAATATAATAGGCGCGTATGTAATTCACTGGCACTTGTACCTACCGCCAAGCGCGTAATGGTAGTCACTTCTACTGCTTGAATAATGACTACACTTACAATGATCCCCAAAAGCAAGACTACCAATTGCTGATACCATCCTGCTGCTTTTCGAATTACTAAAACACCAATCATACCAATGAACAAAAGAATAATGGTGCCTCTACTCATGGTTAAGACAATACCAATGGTTAATATAGTACCCAGCAAAAGAGTCAGTCTGAACCGATATGATCCCATAAATAAAAGTAAGAGGCATACAAGTAGAAATACGCCAAACGTATTGGCGTATTGAAAGAATCCACCCAATCGATTACCTTGAATCAAGTAATCCGAACCAATGTCAGTTAAAAATGAGAACATACCAATGAGGGCCATGGTAACACCAGACAAAATCATAGTCATAAGAAGGTGTTTTTTGTAGGTCTTATCCACCACGATTTGTATCACTATAAAGAAAATGCCATAAGAAAAAATCTTCAAAGCACCTAGCATAGCCATGCCTGGGTCTACAGCATATAGGACGCTTATCAGACTCAGAAGTGCGAAAAGCACATAAAAGGCAAGCTGTCCCATATTAAGTTGTATTGTTTCCTTTGTTTTAAGTAGAATAAGTAAACAGACTATCAGAATAGATATGACAGCAAACAATTCAAAATAAAAATATAGCCCCTGTAAAAAGGGCATAATAAAAACAAAAACGAGTAGTAACGGTTTTAATATCGGACGCTCACTCTTCATTACTGATCTCCTATTAATGATGCTACTCTTTGGACTAATAATGTCTTATCATTCAGCTTAGGTTGTTCAATAACCTCTTCTAACAAAGCATTCAATATACGGCCAATTTCTTGTCCCTGTTGGACACCGAGTTCAATCAAGTCTTTGCCTGATATGGCTAGGTCTTTTATCTGAACACACTGATTAAGCTCTAATACTTGTTCATACAATGCTACTATTTCATCAAGATTTTCCAGTTGCTTCTCTAGATACACTGGATTTTGAGCATGTATATCTGCTTTTCTAACTTTGATATAATCGAGGAATACATCCTCGCCAATTCTATTTAAGAGGCGTCTCACTAACTTGATATCAGCTTCTATGCGATAGTCATGGTACGCTATCAATTTCAAACATTTATTTTTAGTATCATTATCAAATTTTAAGCGATTGAATACGCCCCGAGCTAGCTCAACACTTTTTTCAACATGATGGTAGAAATGAGCAACTCCATTCTCGTCAATGCTCTTCGTATCTGCCTTGCCTAAATCATGGCATAGCATGGTCCATCTAAGGACTTTTGAAGCTTCAATGTGCTTCATGGCTTCAATCGTATGATGATCAACGGTAAATAAATGATAAGGATTTTCTTGGGAGATATCTACGAGCCTATCATACTCAGGTATGATATACGCTAATATGCCATATTCATGTAACAGCGTTAAGTATTCAGGATGATCTGATATGAGTATTTTTGTTAGTTCTACTTGAATTCTCTCAACACTGATGTTTTGAATCAAATGGGCATTATCTTTTATAGCTTTTATGGTTTCCTGATCGATGCTAAACCCAAATCTAGCAGCAAAACGAACAGCCCGGAGCATTCTAAGTGCATCTTCATTAAACCGTTCATCAGCACTGCCAACACATCGAACAATCCCTAGTTCCAGATCTTCAATGCCATTAAAAGCATCGATGATACCCTTTGCAGGATTATAGGCCATTGCATTGATTGTAAAATCACGACGCTTCAGGTCTTCAAGGAGTTCGTTGGTAAAATGTACCGCCTCTGGTCTTCGATAATCCGTATAGACCCCGTCAATTCTATAAGTTGTTACCTCATAGCCTTGATCATCCAGCATAATTGTGACCGTACCATGCTCTAGCCCTGTATCAATGGTTCTTTTGAATAGACGTTTCACTTCTTCTGGTTTTGCTGAGGTGGTAATATCCCAATCTGCAGGTTCTATGCCTACAAAGATATCTCTAACACACCCACCAACTGCATATGCTTCAAACCCTGCCGCTTCTATAATATCAATAATGCTTTTGACATCTTCAGGTATATTAACTTGCTTTTTTATTAACATTATTTCACCTATTCTTTACCAGATATTCTATCTCTTTTTCAGTATCTCTAATGGCATACATTATCTCTTAGAAATTTTTCTTTGCCCAAAACTCAAGTGTACTTATCATCTTACTAACTTCAAATGGCTTAGTAATATAATCATTCATACCAACCTCATACGTGATTTCTTCAATCCCCTTAATTGCATGTGCAGACATTGCTATGATTGGCAGATCTTTAAAATCATCCATTTCTCTAATTTTTCGAGTCGCCTCATAACCATCCATCACTGGCATCTGTAGATCCATTAAAACAAGGTCGTAGGGTGCCTTCAATATTTTTTCAATTGCAATACGTCCATTTTCAGCACTATCTATAATAAGTCCATACTCTTCTAATATGGCTATTACTAACTCACGGTTCAACTCATTATCCTCTACTATTAATACCCTGACATTCTTAAGTGTATGACCTTGCTTAATAGCCACACGCGTATCTAAGCTTTCAATCTCAAGTGATTTGAGATTCGAAAAAATACGCGCTAATTTATTGTATAACTGCCTGAGCCCAATAGGATTATATATTATTGCACTAATGGTATTATCATATTCTAGCATTTCTATGCTATATTCTCTAGAAGTACTAACCAATATGATCTTCAAATCAGGCCTAAGAATCAGTGCTTTAATTTGTTCTATAGCCGTATGCTTATTAAGTAGTTTCCAGTCTAAAAGTACCGTGTGATAACTTTTCTTATTCTGTATATACTGTATAGCTTCTGTTATATGCTCAGCGTCATCATAAGTTATACCTAACAATTCAAACTGATTTTTAAAAACAGCTTTCATATGTTCATCATCACTAATAAATAGAACTTCAAGAAATTGCAATTCTTTTAAACGCTTTATATCGCCAATACATTGCTTTTTCCATGCAAACTCTGCTGTAAAACTAAATGTAGTTCCTACACCTTCTACACTGCTTACTGATATATGACCATCCATTAGTTCAACAAGTTTTTTTGAAATGGAAAGTCCAAGACCAGTACCACCATATTTACGAGTTGTTGAATTGTCTGCCTGTGAAAAAGCACTGAATATCCCTTTTTGTTGCTCTTCCTTCATGCCGATGCCAGTGTCTTCAACATTGAAAGTAAGCCTAATACTTGAATCACTCATATCTTTATTGCTCACTGTAATCTTTATTTCACCTTGCTCAGTAAATTTGACAGAATTATTAATAATGTTAAGTAAGATTTGATTCAGTTTATGTGCATCTCCAATAATCATCTGAGGGATACTAGGGTCAATTATAATCCATAATTTTAATTGTTTCTCATATAGGTTAAAACTAACAATTGAAGCTACATTATTAATAACCTCGTATAGGTCAAATACTTCCAATTCAAGTGTTAATTTATTAGCTTCAATCTTTGAAAAATCAAGTACATCATTTACATTTCCCAGGAGATTCCTTGCGGCCAATATGGTGCGTTCCACATAACCTCTTTGAATATCAGATAAAGGCGTTTTTTGTATCAAGTAATTGATACCTATTATTGCATTGAGTGGTGTACGAATCTCATGGCTCATGTTAGCCAAGAAGGTGCTTTTAGCATCATTAGAAGCCTCTGCTTGTGTAATTGCCTTTTCAAAATGTTTGCGCTCAGATATATCA
>JAQICP010000384.1 GCA_027858555.1 Vallitaleaceae bacterium | reverse complement strand
CCAAGCCCACTGGCCAGCTATACCAACAATGATTCCTAAAACTGAAAATATGCCGCCACCTACCATGCCGCCCACAGCCATTGACCATGTAGCATTGAAACCCATTTTTTTATTATCTTGATCCATCTCTATTTTTATCCTCCGCTATTTCACACACCATCGTCATCGAACCATGTTGTGATTTTATTCTCTCTTCTATCATCATAAGACTCCAATCAATTCATCTTAAATACGTATCCATTCCTGGCATGGCGCTTTCAAACACCTACTGCCGGTCTACCTCGGTTAGTGACCTATATATCGGAATATATTATTGTCCGATATTAAGACCTTATAAATGGCCAGTTCTCTTCAATATTCGATATGCCAAGAAAGTAATCCACCTGGAATAAGCCTTCTTATTGGCAAATTCCCAGGCTTTCCATGGTCTATACATTGATTCTGGCTTCAATTTACTATCGCCTACACACTTAGATTCCAAAATCCCAATCATTTCTTTGAATCTTCTATCTTCGTATATTCTTTCGTACTTGGATAACACTTCTAGTACATGCAATATATCAAACCAAATTAATGGTGCTTTAAGCTTCTTAAAATCTGTTCCTATTCCAAATAAATACTCTTTCCTGTTAGCTCTGTTATCCCACAATTCCAATATTGCCTTTATACCGATATCTGCTGCTTCATCAAATTCATTCGTATCTAATGCTGCAATGAGTTTTAACATTAATAGATTGGCATATGGACATGGATCTGATTTCTTACCAGGTCCTCTAAACTTACCGAGATCATTACTTACCGTGCAGCCCCATCCATTGCTATTTTGTAAACTAACCAAATGTTTGGTCGCTGTAATTACTTCTTCATGTCTACTGATATCCATCTTAGCAATCGAATACAGTACTAACGGTGCATCGCATAGCATCCATGTATAGGCATTTTCTCCAGAACCGCCAAAATGTACCGGTATATTAGCCAACACCTGAAAAACGCCCTCTTTTGATTGATGACTGTACACTTTATCTAAGATATCCTTAACGCCTATATCATTGCTATTCATACCTATATCTGCGATAAATGCCAACTTATGGATTGGATGATTTGAATCCTTATGATTTTTCATAATTGTATTTGACCATTCGTTCAAACCAAGCATTATTTCACAAATCAAATTATCTTCAGATATTTTCTGCTTTATGTTCTTGATTTCTGCATTGATTATAACCTCATCTAATAAGTCAACTCTCGTTCTATACCTTATCCATACTTCTCCAGATAATAACCAATCAATCTCTCTCATGATTTTCCCCTTTCGTCAACCTAGTTACTTTAGCTAATCTCCAGTTCATAGCCATGGTCGATATTTGTAATCTTAAATCCATTGTTTATCAGAAAATCTTTCTTGGCACTATCAATATCTAAGCAACTCACTTCTATCTTAGCCAAATTCAATTCTTTAGCTCTAGCAATTGTCCATGCTACCATCTCTTCTGCTATCGCGCTTTTATATGAATCTGGACGAATCTGGAATTCAGGATTAATGTCAATCGCTACAAATATTACAAAACCATTGATTCCCTTTAAGTCCTCCCAGATACGGATATCTTTTTCTTAATCCAGATTATTTGACGCTATATATATTCTATATATTAGATCTCCTAAATGAAGATAATTAGCGTGTGATGTCTGATTTCTCATATCACTTAGAATCGATTAACACTTTATATTGTATGACATCATTTCCAGAATCATCATCAACGAATGTTTTAATATACGCTGGGTTAAACTTATTTATTATACTTTTTGAACCAATATTCTTAGCGTCACAAGTAATCAATACTTCATTCAATCCCATTTCCTTTGCTTTAATCAGACCCAACTCAAGTATGTTCGTTCCATATCCTTTTATTCTTTCTTGTGAGACAATTTCATATCCAATATGACCTGCCATTTGCAACTTTTCATTATCAACGTGATGGCGGATTCTAATCACACCTATCACTTCCAAATCACTTACTAGCCAATATGTTGTACATGGCGCCCACCCTACTTTAATATTGACACCCCCGCCAATCTCCATAAGTTCTTCTATAAATTCATCAAAATTATCTTCTGCTTTTGCGTACTGCTCATACGATTCATAGCCTGATTTCTTCACATCAGCCACCAATTCTAAAAACGATTGCTTATATATTACACTTGGGTTCACAAGATTAATCTCTTTCAATTATTTTACCTTCCTAAGCAAACAATTCTCGTATCAGGCCCTCATTATTCTTTATGTGGCAATATTTTAATACTTTGAATGAATTCTATATTAACCAAATCAACTTTTCCTTTTCTTTCAACCTTCATC
>JAQICP010000285.1 GCA_027858555.1 Vallitaleaceae bacterium | reverse complement strand
GCTAGAAAACCTTTTTCATAATCGTAGGCATTGTCTCCATTAGAAACACCCGTTTCCGAAGGAATGGAAGTAGTATATTCCACAATAACCGTATCAGAATTAAGCCACTCTCTTATATTAGATAGTGCCCAGTTATTATTACCATATTCGTTTCTATATTCATTTACTGTTATATCATTAATTTGATCTTCAGATAATTCGATAGCATCAAACGCCTTGTAACTAATAATACTATCCGAAAAAAGTAGAGGGTTGCCCTCGGCATCAATATTAATAACTTGCCACAATATAGGCTCGTGCTCATACCTACCATATAGTACATAGTCACCGACTTTAAGTTCACTCATACCATACGCAGCAAAATGAGGACTAAGGCCAACTAAAATACTTAAAGCACATATAACACTAATAAGTCGCTTCATCATTTTTTTCAATTAATTTACCTCTTTATTTATTTGAGAGATTCCTAATAGTATGATATCATTTTATTAGCATAAATGCTAGAAAGAATTGATAGGTGACATTATGAAAACAATAACAAAAACACTTGAACTGGATTATACTTTATTGATTAAAATTCCAAATGCCAGCCCAACTTCAACACTTTTAATAGATATAGAAACCACTGGGTTTTCATCTGCTTATCAAATAATCTATCTGATTGGTGTGATATTTATACAAGAAGAGCATCTTGTTTTTAAACAATGGTTTGTTGAAAAAGAAGCTGATGAATATGAGATGTTATATGAAGTGGCCAAATTTTCGACACCTTTTGACCATGTTATCCATTATAATGGTACTAATTTTGATATGCCATTTATTAAGGCAAGGATGACCCTATATCATATTAAAAATACTATTGACCAGCTTATTCAACATGATCTATATATTTCTCTCAAATCAATAAAACAATATCTACCGCTTGAAAACCTAAAGTTAAAAACTGTTGAAGCCTTTTTTAATATAACAAGAAAAGATCAATTTACTGGTGGCGAGCTAATCCATCATTATAAGACTTATCAAGATACACCAGATCCTCTGATACTGAACGATCTCCTGCTTCATAATGAAGAAGATGTGTTGTCTTTATATGCCTGCTTACATGGTTACGATTTAATTAATTATTTTTATGCACTTCGCAATTCATCAGATATATCCATTAAAAACATTGTCAAGAGCGTCGCTTATATCATAGTTGATATCGATATAAAGGCCGATTTTGAACTCAAAATAAACATGCCTTACTATCAGCTTTTTATTAACCATCATGTCCTATCTATAACTATTCCTGTTGTGACAGATGAATTAAAACTCTTCTTTGACGATTATGAAAACTATCATTACTTAACAAAGGAAGATTATGCTGTTCATAAAAGTATTGGTAAACTGGTCGATTCCAAATATAGAAAACGTGCCAAAAGAAGTAATTGCTACACAAAAAAAAGAGGTTCATTCATACCTCTTTCAAATAAGGGCAATGAAGATCTCCCTATGTTTTATAAATTTTATCAAACAAAACCTGCCTACATAGAATTAAATGACCACTTCCTAAGCGGAAATGGTCATTTATATACTTATATACTTAATATCTTACGAAACCTATAAATCACTGACTTTCTTATAAAAGAAAGATTTAATTGCTTCGAAATTGTATTTCTGAGATTGTATAATTTGTTCTGTACTGCCTACAAATAATATGCCTTTTTTCTTAAGAGACCCATTAAATCTCATATAGATATCATTCTTTGCCTCTTCAGTAAAATATATCAAGACGTTACGGCAAACAATTAAATCCAGTCCCCTAGGGTAAGCATCTTTTAACAAATTATGCTTCTTGAAAGTTATACATTGCTTAATCTCATCAGATATCTTGTAGGATTTACCAACTAAGGTAAAATACTTCTTTATAAAGCGTTCTGGTACTGCAGCGAGACTTTTCTCATTGTATAAACCAGTTTTAGCTTTAGATAATATCTGATCATCAATATCTGTTGCTATGATATTTATCTGATTGAGTGGGATGAATTCACTTAAAACCATCGCCAAAGAATACGGCTCATCACCTGTGGAGCATGCTGCACTCCATATCTTAATATTCTTAGAAAACTCCTTTTGTAAATAAGGAATCACTTCTTCTTTTAATACTTCCCATTGTGCTGGGTTTCTAAAAAATTCAGAAACATTAATTGTCAAGTAATTAATAAACTCTTCATATACACTACCATTGATTTTCAAAGCGTCAACGTAGTCATCGTAACCCTTATAGCCATTTTTCCTAATCAGGGAGTCGATGCGTCTTTTCATTTGACGCTCTTTATATGCATTTAAATCAATACCTGAAATCTTAAATATCACTTCTTTAAAAGCTTCATAATCAGCTATCATATGACCACTCCATGTTTAGACTTCTTCTGTCTTTGTACCTTCTGAGTCTGCGCTTGCGTCTTCAACAACATCTTCTTCAGCTGATAATTCTTCAACTGGCAGTTCTTCAGTTGGCGCTTCTTCTGTAGATGCTTCTTCAGTTGGTTGTTTTTCTAATTCTAAAGCTTTAATAGATAAACTGATTTTCTTTTGTTCTAAATCAAATTCTGTTATCTTAGCTTCAATTATGTCCCCAACATTTAAGACATCTTGAGGTTTCTCAACATGTTTTACTGATATTTGTGATACGTGTAATAATGCATCAACACCAATTTCAAGCTCAATAAAAGCACCAAAATCAGTCATTCTTGCAACTTTACCATTAACAACATTACCAATTGCATACTTATCTTCAGCAATATTCCATGGGTTTTCATCATCGAATTTCATAGACAATGATATTTTTTTCTTGTCAGCATTGACATTGATTACTTTTACTTTAACAACATCGCCAACTTTTACCACATCTTTAGGTGTTTTTACACGTCCCCATGATAATTCAGAAATGTGTGCAAGTCCATCAACGCCATTAACGTTAACAAACGCACCATAATCAGTGATATTCTTTACAGTACCGTCTAATATATCACCAACTTTGAATTGTCCGAAAATCTCATCGCGATGTTCGTTCTTCTTAGCTTCAATCAATGTTCTACAATTACCAATAATTCTATTTTTACGAGTATTGTACTCAGTAATAACAAAGGTTATCTCTTGATCTTTGTAGGCCTGTAAGTCGGTGACATAAGAATCCGAAATCAATGACGCAGGTATAAATACTCTTACTTCATGAACAATAACGACTAAGCCGCCACCTAACACAAGATTGACTTTAGCAGTAATCTCCTCTTTAGATTTGTAAAGTTCTTCAACTTTCTTAAGTCCTTCATCAGCTTGTGGACGTTTGTAAGTTAACAAGACTTGTCCATCACCGTCGTTAACTTTAAGTACTTTTGCACGTATTTCATCGCCTTCTTTTACTTCCTCCAATAACTTCACTGAAGGATAATTGGAATACTCACTCTTAGGGAGAACACCGTCTGATTTGTAGCCAATGTTAACGTAGATTTCATCTTCGTTGACACCAATAACAGTACCAGTAATTATTTCTCCTCTATGAATTGAAACCAATGAGTCCTCTAGCATTTGTTCAAAGGTTTTTTCTTCCGACATTTAAAATGACCTCCTCAATTATGTTCTTTGGGGTAGATGCTCCCGCTGTAATGCCAATAATATCATTATCAGTAAAAACATTCAACTCCAAATCATCTATAGTTTCAATGTGATAAGTCAGATCACACTGTCCCTTACATATTTGGTATAACTTTTGTGTATTGGAGCTGTGTTTGCCACCAATAACAATCATTTTTGTAACCTTTTTAGCAATGCTCAGCGCTTCATCTTGTCTTCCATGTGTCGCCGAGCATATAGTTTCATCTATCATAACATGAAAATCTAATCTTTGCAATTCACTAATTATTTCTTTGTACAGACCCTGATTGAAGGTGGTTTGAGTCACTAAACCATAGGTTTTATTGGAATCAAGCTTTCGTATATCTGACATGCTATTAATCACATGTGTTGGTAGCGATGTCCACCCCTTAATACCAATTATTTCAGGATGTTCTTCTTGACCAATTATTATAACTTCCCTGCCTGCCAATTCATGGGTCTTTACAATCTTATGTATCTTTTTAACATATGGACATGTAGCATCTATCACCTGTAAATCAGAAAGTTCTAATTGCTTCAGAATGTTTTCTGAAACGCCATGACTTCGTATGATAATTTTACCAGTATGTTTTGATGATAATTCTGATAAATCATTAATAATAGTTACATCTCTTTTTTTAAAAGACTGCACTACTTGATTATTATGGATGATAGGTCCATAGGTGTAAACTGGTACATCACTAATGGTATCATACACAGTTTTAATAGCTCTGTCTACACCAAAACAAAATCCAGCCGTTTTAGCGACAATTATTTCCATATACATCTCCAAACAAATCCATGATATGATTAACAACTTCTTCTATAGTCATCTCCGTGGTATCCACCAA
>JAQICP010000274.1 GCA_027858555.1 Vallitaleaceae bacterium | reverse complement strand
ATACATTTCATATTATTATTTTGTGTAACTCTAATACGATTAATCACCATCTGCTTAAATTAATTTGTTTAATTCTAATCTATTTAATTACAATTTACCTAATTCTAATCTCCTGAATTCTATCCTGCTGAATTTCAACCTGCTTAATTACTGATTAAAGCATATCTACCTTATCTATAAAAGTATACATTCATATGTCTCATTATTAGCTTCTTAACTAGCTATAAGCATATCATGTTCTAAATTAATAATCTAACTAATTCATTTCTAATTCACAAGATTATGATAGCATATATCTCATAAAACAAATCAAGTAAAATATGAAAAAGCTTTGAGAGGTCATGCTATTATATGGCACGAAGCTTTACCTAGATGGTTGAAAGACCATACTTGGACAAAGGAAAACCTTACTGATACATTAGCTATATATATTGAAGATGTGGTTAAGAACCATAGGGGAAGATTATATTACCTTTGCTTTAGAAAAAGTGAGCACAGTTGATCCAGACGCCAAATTAGAAACCCATGGACAAGAATACAAACGCCTAATGGAAATTGCCCTTGATATGGGCGTTGAAGTATTTGTTACCTGAGGTGTCTCAGATGCTCAGTATCCTGTGCCTATGTATTTCCCTGTTTGGGGTAGCGCTGTTATGTATGATAATCTATATAACCCAAAAACAGCATATTACGGTGTATTAGAAGCACTAGCTAATTATGAAAAGTAACTGATATTGCTACAGCTTACTGCCCTTGTCCGATTCAGAATAATGCTATTTTAAATCGGACAAGGGCAGTATCATGATTGGCTAATTACACGTCTTCATCCTCAAAATTATACTCATCAGACATTCTTTCCTTAAAGATATCAAAAACTTTTTTCAATACATCCTCATCCATAACTGGCCGATATTCTTCGACCTCATCATGGTTTGATAATTCAAGAATGACCACTTCACCATCCTCATCAGAATCCACATCTGCTGAAAGCATCACGATATATTCTTTGCCTTCATAAGGCACTAAATCAAGAAATTCAAACTCAACCTCAGTGCCATCTTCAGCTGTTAATATAATAATATTATCTTGTTCGCTCATATTAATCTCCTTCTTATATCTGTTGTCTTATAATCATATTCTAACCACATTTCATTAGTCCCTATCGAAAGTGGTTCTAGCCCTATTATAATAACATCCTGTATGCCATCTATCAAGTCTATTGCTGAGTTATCTTTATAGCAGGTAAACTATCTACCATTTCTCTTATAACTGTATCCTCTATAGCAAATCACATTTATAAAAAAGCTATCCGCCTTACTTTGGTAACAGGTACACAAGTTCCAAAAACTCAACCCAATATAATTAATTCTTATAATGATATTTTCAATATGAAATAATATTATACCCATTGTTTAATATGTGATTCTTATGTAGAATACTCTATGCATGTGATTATGCAAAATAATGATTATATGACTAATAAAATAACCTAATAAAGGCAATGATTGATTCATAGGAGGAAAGTAATGAAATTCAATAAATTAATAAGCATGATACTAGTATTAGTAATAGTATTATCTTTAGCCGCTTGTAACTCAAACAATAGTGGTGAGGATAATAATACTGTAGATAGCCCTACTGTAGATGGTAGTAGCGAAGATAGTCCTACTGTAAATACGGATGAAGATAACGCTGTAGAAGTAGATATTGCCACCCCGCTGGAAGATACGGTTGTAATCTATTCTACGCATGGCGAAGAGATGTTAGAACTTCTAGCAACCGCATTTGAAGAAGAAACTGGCGTTAAGGTTGAATTCATTAACCTTAAAGGAGAATTACCAGAACGTGTACGCGCAGAGAAAGAAAATCCACAGTCAGATGTTATGTATGGTGGTGCTTCTTCTATATTTATGGAATTAAAAGAAGAAGATCTGTTTGAAGCATATAACCCAACTTGGGGAGATGACATTGATCCGTTGTTTAAAGATGAAGAAAATTTTTGGTTTGGGACAATTCAAACACCTGTCATGATATTCTATAATACGGATGTAATTGCAGCTGAGGATGCTCCAAAAGATTGGTCAGATCTTACAAACCCAGCTTATAAAGATCAACTTGTTTTTAGAAATGCTTTGTCCTCATCAGCAAGAGCTACCTATTCAAGTTTGTTACAACAATATGAGATGACTTCAGATCTTGATACTGGTTGGGTGTTTATGGACCAATTAGATGATAATACTAAGCAATATTATGGTAGTGGATCATTAATGTTCCAAGCGATTGGTAGACAAGAAGCAAGTATTAGTTTTGCGACACTTAACTCAATTATTGATAATAAAGTTAACAACAATATACCATTAGAGGTGGTAAATGCGGTAAGTGGCTCACCAATAATAACAGATGGTATTGCACTCATTAATAACGCAGCACATCCAAGTGCAGCAAAAGCATTTATTGAATTTGCAGGAAGTGCCGAAGTTCAAGCACTACTTGCAACTGAATATAACCGTATGCCTACTAATCCTGACGCACTAGCTACTTCACCTGAATGGATGAGCGAAATCGCAATCACTGCAATGAATGTTGATTGGGTTGACTTAGCAAGTAAACAATCTGAATGGATGCAACAATGGGATACAGAGATTAAAGATAGCACTAAAGATGCTGAAGAATAGATCATGGAACTACTAGCTCTTGAAAATATCAAAAAATCTTATGAACAAAAGTGTGTTCTAAATAAAGTTAACCTATCCATTAATGAAGGTGAATTTTTCACCTTTTTAGGTCCTTCTGGATGTGGGAAAACGACGCTTTTACGAATCATTGCAGGATTTGTGCGTCCCGAAAATGGGTCTGTTTATTTTGAGAGTAACAACATTACATTATTACCAGCAGAAAAAAGAAATGTAGGCATGGTTTTTCAAAACTATGCCTTATTTCCTTTTATGAACGTATATGATAATGTGGCCTATGGACTTAAAAACAAAAAAGAAAAGAAAAAAACCATTGAACAACAAGTGCGTAAATACTTAAACCTTGTTCGATTAGAAGGTTATGACAAGCGTAATGTGTCGGAGTTATCAGGTGGTGAACAACAACGGGTGGCATTAGCCAGATCTTTGGTGATGCAACCTAAGTTGCTGTTATTAGATGAGCCCCTATCCAATCTAGACGCAAGACTGCGGGATCAGATGAGAATGGAATTAAAAGAACTACAACGCAAATTAGGTATTACCACAATATTTGTTACCCACGATCAAACTGAAGCTTTAACCCTGTCGGACCGTATTGCCGTGTTTGACCAGGGCGTATGTGTTCAAGTTGGGACCCCCCATGAAATCTATACCAAACCTGTCAATGCATTTGTAGCTAATTTTATTGGTGACACGAATTTATATAAAGCCAAAATCGAAAACAATAAGGCGATACTCAACCACACAACCACTTTGGAATTGTCAAGTGATTCAACTGGAGATTATATCTCTATTCGTCCCCAAGATATCTTGATAACTGATGAACTTCGAGTGGCCCCTAATCAATTGAATGGAACCATCGAAAAAGTGGCTATCAATGGTCAATTAGTAGAATATATAATTATGGTAGACACCCTTGAACTGAAGGTGATTAAATTAAATACATATACGGACAGTAATGATTATGTGATTGGTCAAAAGGTATGTTTAAGCATTGAGCCTAAATGTATTAAAATCTTAAACAAATAAGCAGGTGATCCTCATGATGGGAAAATCAAGTAATAAAAAATCAAGTGTTTCAAAAGTTGTGATGACCAGTTTACTGATTTGGGTTTTAGTCGGTTTTATACTTTATCCTGTCCTTAGAACATTTCAATTAAGTTTGGTTACTGATAATGGCTTATCACTTAGCAATTACCTGAACTTTTTCAAAACTGAGGCATATCGTTTAGCACTTAAAAACTCTATTATATTAGGTTTCTTAACGGTAATCGTATGTGGCGTTATCGGTACCCTATTGGCGTTTTTGGTTCATTTTTTCGAACTACCTTTTAAGAAAACGCTGGATAGACTGTTACTGCTTCCCATAGTTTTGCCAGGACTTATTATTGTGTTTGCCTTTGTCCAGCTATATGGTGAAAGTGGCCTGGTTACCAAAACAATTCAAACAATCCTTAACTTAGAAGAATCACCTTTAAGATTATCAGGACTTAAAGGTATCCTATTTATTCATGCTTACACCCAATATGTGTATTTCTATATCAATGTTTCCATTGCAATTAAACATATTGATCGATGTACCGTTGAAGCTGCTAGAAATCTTGGTGCTTCAAAATGGAAAGTCTTTACCACAATTATACTACCATTTATTAAACCTGCCTTAATTGCATCTAGTGTTATTACTTTCATGACTGGCATTGGCTCTTTTTCTGCTCCAAGTATTATTGGTGGCAGTTATAAAGTGATGACAACCCAGATCTTGTTATCAAAAGCTAATAATTATATGGATATTGCAGCAACACAAGTTATTATATTAACCGTAGTTTCCCTAATGTATCTTGGCGTTATTCGCTTCTATGAGAATAAATCCAGATTCGTGTCATCCGTTAAAGGTGTTTCTATTAAACCACAGAAGATCCATAATCCTTTAATCAAGTTACTACTGATATTTTTAGCCTTTTCAATAGTCATCTTTATTCTATTGCCAATTATTGCCATATTTATTCTATCTTTTGTGCAACCGGGAACCTGGATGATTGAGATATATCCAAAAGAATTTTCTTTAGATAATTATATTAAGATCTTCACTAAATCAAGATCTCTAGCACCCTTTATTAATAGCATTGTGATGGCTTGTTTAACGGCAATTTTATGCATAGTGGTGGCACTACCTGCTTCTTATATTATTGTTAAAACCAAGTCTAAGTTCAAACTAATGATTGAACTGTTAATCATGCTGCCTTGGGCGATACCCTCAAGCGCTATTGCTATCAATATGATCAATGCGTTTAATCGACCCAGCATATTTACAGGAAATCAGATCCTAGTTGGAGAATATATACTCTTACCCCTTGCCTATTTTGTCTGTTTACTGCCACTCATGTTCAGGACGACGACCATATCGTTGCAGCATCTAAATGACACCTATATTGAAGCATCAAAAAGTCTCAGGGCTAATTCTATACAAACCTTCAGGAAGGTGGTCCTACCCATCATCACCCCGGGCATAATGGGTGGCACCATGTTGATCGTTATTAGGAGTATTGGAGAATATACCATCTCTGCATTCTTATATACAGTCAGTAATAAACCCATATCCATTGCAATGGTGAATGGCATATTTGAATATGAGATTGGCCTTTCCATGGCATATGGCGCTTTAGTTGTTGCATTTGCATTAGGGACGAGTATATTCATAAGTAAAATACCTAAGTTTTAAAGGAGTTAAACATGACAATTGATTCTATTACAGATACCTACAAAACACATAATGAAGACATCTATGGCGCAACTGAGCATAGTTTTTGGATACTTGATGGTGCGCTACCACTAAGTCACGCTAATTATACAGACGAAACTAGTGATGTAGTATGGATGGTCAAATGGTGGAACCACTATTTATCCCAGAATATAGAACAACTAGATAAAAGCATAATCACCATTCTTGAAGAAGGCATCTCCCAACTGAATATAGCATTTGCTAGGTACGCAGATATTAGTCAATTATCTAAATTAGACCGTGCCTCTGCCACAATCGCAATTGTAAGAATGAGTGGTGAAGTGCTTGAAACTTATGTTTTAGGTGATTCAGAGATAGTAATTCAGACAAATGATGGACATACCCAGACAATTATTGATGAAACAATTGAAGAACTTGATCTTCAAGTCATTAATATGATATTCAATAATCAAGAACGTCTTAAAGCTATAACTTTTAGTGGGTATACAGATGAGGAATTGAAAGTACTACGAGACAATAGAATGAAAATGAATTCAAAAGGTGGCTACTATATACTAGAGCATGACATAGAAGCCATTAATAATGGGATCTATAAAGAATATGCGTTATCAAGTATTCTTGACATTCTACTCATGAGCGACGGTTATTCTGCTATCTATAATAAATATAGACAGTTGACTATAAAGCAATTAATGGATACCTGTAAAAACGAAGGACTTGAAAAAGTATTAGGCCGAATCAGGAAGCTCGAAGACGACGATGTTGATTTTACGAAACATAAACGTCTTCGAATACATGATGATGCTACCGCTATATTAATTAGTATTTGAACCTTTTCGTAGATAAGTGTATGATAAGAATAACGTGTTAATAAAATGAACTCGTTAGTTTAACATTACAGGATGATATGGAGATTACTATGAATACAGCTTATCTAAGAACATTTATCGAGGTAGTAAATCTAAGGAGTTTTTCAAAAGCAGCAGACAAATTATTTTTGACACAACCTGCAGTTACTAAGCAGATCAAGCTCCTTGAGAAGGATTTTGGCACCTCGCTTTTAAAAAGAAGTTACAATGATATTATCCCAACAAAAGAGGGTAAAGAAATATATAGTTACGCTACTACTATTCTTAATAAAGAAGAAGAAATCTTTGCAAAATTCAATAAAAATGAAAGAGATATTTCAGGTGAATTAACCATATGTTCAAGCACATTGCCTGCAAACTATCTTCTGGGCCAACTCTTATATGAGTTTTCTTCCCTATATAAAAAGATAGCCTACAACATCAAAAAGATCGATTCTGCGAAAGTCTATGAGGCTGTGGCTTCTGGCAATACGAGCTTTGGATTTACAGGCATGCAGATTAAGAAAGCAAATATTGAAAGCATCGAAATTGCTAAGGATCAACTGGTACTGGCCGTTCCCGCAAATAAGTACAGTCATATGGAAAATACAGAAGTCAGCTTGAGTTTTCTATTAGAACAAGATTTTCTTATCCGAGGAAAAGGATCGGCAACACTTAAGACCTTTGAAGAAGCACTTACAAAAGCGAACTATTCGATTAATGACTTGAAGATAAAAGCAATCATTGAAGACAATGAAATAATCAAAAAAATGATATTAAAAGGCTTAGGTGTATCTATTATCTCCAGATTATCAATTGAAAAAGAAGTTAATGAAGGTTCAATAACGCCACTTACCATTAAAGGTATGTGTTTAACCAGGAGCATTTATTACATCTATCATAAAAAAAGATATTTTTCCAGTATTGACGAGAAGTTCAAGTCGTTTATACAGGAGAAATATCTCGGTTTCGTTATTGATTAGAAGAATAAGAATGGTTAGTTACCTGCAAGTACTTG
>JAQICP010000237.1 GCA_027858555.1 Vallitaleaceae bacterium | reverse complement strand
GCAAGCGAAGCTATATTATTGATTTTGCAAGCGAGCACGGATGCGAGCCCCGACAGTTTGATACATGGAGGTATCAACATGTCGGCATAATCAATACTATAGCTTGCGGTTCTAGTATGACGCTTTATTTTCTGATGCTCTATTATTTGATTCCTTTTGTATTATGCGCTTTTTGTAAGATTCAGTTCTATCTACATTTTATCTAATTTGTTTTGCTTTTGTGATTTTCAAAGCTTTGTATAATGAAGTAATCATTAACATGCCAATTGCAATAGCTGCTGCAATCTCCACTGTTGTTACAAGATGTTCTAACGCTGATGGGTAATCATTAATTACCACAGCATATAATGTCTGATACATGCCAAGTCCTGGTACTAAAGGAATGATACCGGCTATCTGAAAGACAGTAACTGGATTCTTACGGAGTTTCGCAAGTACTTGTGCAATAATACACACGACCAAAGTAGCGACCAAGCTTGCAAGGACTACTGAATTAGTTAGGTTGTCGATAACCAGATAGCTAATCCACCCCGTGATGCCATTTAGTCCGCAAAATATAAGTTCTTTTCTTGAAATGTTGAAAAATACCGAGAATAGTATGGTGCCAAAAAAAGCCGCCAATGACTGTATAATCATAATATAACGCCTCCTATCATAACACTATATAATTTAAGAATCACACCAATGCCAATAGCTATGGAAGCTGCGATATTAAATGCTTCTGCGGTTCTTGAAATGCCTGATAACAGATTCCCTTGAATGGTATCAAATATGGCATTGGTAATAGCCACCCCTGGAACGAACGGCATAATGGCACCTGCAATAATGAGTTCAAAGTGAACCCCGATACCAAGCACCTGATATACAAAAATACCTATCACAGCAATCAACATACCACAGATCAGATCTATGAAAAACTTAGAAACGGTTAGTTTGCTTAACAGAAGATGGGTAATACCCACAATGAATCCCACTATAAGTGCTCCTACTGCATCTAGATAGCCACCACCAAAAACGATGGTAAAACATGCAGATGCGAAACTAGATGCTAATACAAATACTTTTCCACTATAGGAAGATTCCATTCTGATACTACTTAGTTGGATTTTGGCTTCTTCTATATCTATCTCACCAGTGCAATAAGATCTGGACAATTGGTTAGCTATAGCTACTTTATCGAGATGGACTCTTCTTGTCTGAACTCTTTTAACGTATGTTAATGTATCCATGGAAGGATCATCTAATGTCACAAATATACCTGTAGGCGTAACAAAAGACTCACACACCGCACAACCTGAGGTCCTGAGTATTCTAATGATTGTATCCTCGACTCTAAAAGTCTCTGCACCATTGCGTAACATGGTTTCCCCAATGGCGAGTGCTAATTCAAATATTTTTTTAGGCTCTTTCAATATGCTTCTCCTAATTCACATGCCTTCATTATAATGATGACAATTGCTTCAAGATACTTCTGGTCTTCATGTGTAAACCGCTCAATTATGGGGCTATCTAAATCAAGAACACCAATCAACCTACCGTGTTTGATTAGCGGTACAACAATCTCTGATTTTGTATCACCATCACAAGGTATGTGCCCTTGGAAAAGTGCCACATCTTCCACAAGCTGCGTCTCTCTTTTGCTTGCTGCAGTACCGCAAACACCCTTGCCCATAGGAATCCTAATGCATGCCGGGTTTCCTTGAAATGGACCAAGCACTAATTGTTCTTCTTTATATAAGTAAAACCCCGCCCAATTCACATCACTCATCATAATAAAAAGCAAAGAACTGGCATTGGCAAGGTTAGCAATCAAATCAGTTTCGCCGTGAACTATGGATTCAACATAGGACGTTAAATTATCGTAAAATTCGGCTTTATTGTCATATGCAATCTGATCAAATAGAAACATATACAACTCCTTTATGCCAATTGGTTTTCTTGTAATCATGCTTGTACACTTGCTTGTGAATATGCTTGTACACTTTTTAGTGAATTTCCTTGTGAATTTTTTTATTAACTTTGTTATTAACTTTGTTGTGAACTTTTATACATGTCAGCTACCTCTTTGCGTGTCCATATTCTAACAAACATATGATTATATATCAATCCCTAATTAGATTTTAAGCCTATATCCTCGTTAAAGAGCCAGATATTAGGTCTATATACCCTATATGGTAGGAATCATTTATTCATAAATCCTGACTAATTATTCAATCAAAATATTTTTTATTTTATTTCTTCTGGAAGAAAGCCTATGATTACAAGGA
>JAQICP010000169.1 GCA_027858555.1 Vallitaleaceae bacterium | reverse complement strand
GGCTCAAACACACCAACAACTTTGAATGTAAAAAATATTTCACTTTCTTTTTCTAACGTATAAGTTTTGTCTAATAATAATTCCAGCTCAATCATAGCTGTTGATGGAATAATCACTTCATAATAATTATCACTAAAATTATCGGGGTTGGGCATGACACCGCCAACCAATTGAATATTAGCATCTAGATTATCTATTGATACAAACCTACAGGTCATACCATTAACTTCACCTTCTCGCTTAGTCAAGCGAACGAAATTAGACTTTTCAATAGTCTGACCTTCCAAGGATGTTAATGGATTTTTATTGATGAATTGTGTGTCAATATCCTTCTTTAGTTGATCTACAAGGGTATTATCTGTGACACTTGACTCGCCCCATTCGATTGTATAGGTACCAGGATATATACCGCTTTCTTCTTGCTCTCGTTCCAATTCGCCAATCATTACCCGCTGTAATATACCATTAGCATACATAGGTATACTACTAAATATAGCAGCTGCAATGATGGATCCAACCAGCAAAAGTATATAAAGCAGCAAGTTATTCTTTATTCTTTGTAATAAGAATTCAAACATGTCTTTCTCCTTCTACTTCTACTAGTTTAATATAATTAAGTCGCCAGCTTCTACGCCTTTAATAATCTGAGCTTCAGTAGCATTTTCAATACCTACTTCAACATAACGTTCTTTTTTAACGCCATCTTCTAGCACATAGATAATGACATTATCGAATGCGTAGAATAGTGCAGTCTTAGGTACGATGACTACATTCTTTTCTTCTTCTAAAATAACTTTAACAGATACATTCGTACCCCGACTAATGCCTTCTGGTAATTCGTCGAAATCAAACATGACTATGTCTTTGTAATCACTTTTTTGTTCTTCAGGAACTGAATCAGCCGTGAGGGTTACCGTACCACTATATGGCACTTTATCCACCTCTATAATGACTGCCATACCGATGTTGAATACATCTGCATTAGTGCCTTCATATTCAACACGATAGTCTGATTCATTAGCAATTCCAATCAACTTATCAAAGTCATATATGGTATCGCCTTCTTCCATATCTCTGATATATACGATATCGCCAGCTATTTCCGCTTTAACAATAGACTCATTGAGATCGTTATATAATTCTCTAAGGGCAAGGCGATCTAACTCAAGCGATAACTTTTTCATATTAAGAGAATTCAATCTGTTTAATAGATTTTTTTGTATACTGAGTGATTGTTGATCTATGGTATATTGAAGCTGGGCAATCTGATCGGCATTATCTTCTGCTATATCATAATCAAGTTGTTCAATCTCAATCCTCATATCCCCAAGCTCATCTAATATATCTTGTGTCTCATTATCAAATGTATCTTCTGCATTTTGAAGTTCTGTGTTAATTATATTAATTTTTCCTGCCCTAATACTTAATGTATTGGGATTCTCTAGTAAATACTCATCTGTATATTCTACAATTGTTAGCTGATACAATTCAAAATCTTTTTGCATCTTATAATAATCATAATTCACAACAAGTTCATCATACTTATCTTGAAGTGCTACCATATTCTCTAGGACCGCTCTAATCTCATCATCCTTATTCTCAGTTAGCGTTTCTGACATACTAGCTATGTCATCATCAAGATTAAACAATGTCTGCTCCTCAAGAACGCCGTCTATATCTGCCACCTGAAGGGCCGTATCATAATCGAACTGGGCCGCACTGATTCTAAGTTCTGCGGTTTCAATCTGCGTCTCAAGATCACCTGTTACAAACTTAATGACAGGATCGCCAGCTTCCACACTCTGTCCTAACTTAACCAATACCTCTTCTAGTCTACTGCCCTTTAAGGTGACATATTGATAGGCTATTTCAATAGGAACCACTTCTCCAGCTACTGTCTGGATATTCTGAATATCGCCCCTAACAGCTTCTTTTGTCCTATAACTTATTTCTTTTGGTAATACAATCGGTGGTTCAAGTTCAGCTTCTTCCTCCGGAAATATAGTGCACCCCGTTACGAGTACAGTGCATAGCATCATCATGCTAAGCAATATGGATAAACCCTTATACTTTTTCATTGTACTTCTCCTTTAATATGTTAAATAACAATCTATTATACACTTTAACCCCTAGGAGTGAATTTCATATGAATAATTCAAATTAAGTCAAATTAAAAAAATTATCCTAAGTCTTTCTTTAGTCTTTCTTTAGTCGTTCCTAATCCTCACCTAATTTCAACACTTGATTTACCTTGAATCTTCTGACAATAACATATAGTACAATAACACCTATTAACAGCATGCCCGTTGCAATGCCAATGGTTCGGAGAATATCACTACTTAATATAACAACTACGAAAGGTGGTAACTGATCAGCCGGGGAACCTACTTTTTGTAACATTGGTACGAATATCTTGCTTCCAATAATACCAACCAAAGATCCGAATACGATAGAAACACCGGTCATTAATATCTGCTCTATGATAATAATCTGATTTACTTGTGAAAATGACATACCCATAGCTCTAAATATACCGAATTTGAGTGCGCGGCCTTTCATGGTCATGACCCAAAATATGAGATACCCCATAATCGTTACTAACATAATAATGACAAAACTCATGGTCAGTACACCATTGGTTCCTTGTAACTGTGCATCTCTCTTAGCATCAATCAGGTCCTGATTTGTATAAAATACGCGTTTAACCTCAAGTTCTTTTTCAACTAACTGTTCTTGTATTTCATCATCTGTTATGCCATCTTCCTTTGAAAGCCATATATCAATATTTCTAATATTATTCGTTTCTTCAATAAAATTAAGATTAGCCAGTGCAAACGGAGTTGTTTCAGGAATAATCTCTTTTACTTGTTGGTCTTTGAATATCTCCACCATATGGTAAGGATTATAAGTTGGAAATACATCTATAAAACCGTAGATAATGCCTACAAATTCACCATCGTCAGCCTCCTTCTTACTCTGATCCCAACTAAGTCTGATGACATCGCCTTCGGTCATACCATAATCATCTCTAAACTGAGAAGAAAGGAATACACCACTGGGTGCTTTTATCATTGCGTTCATGTAGACATTAGGATGTTCTGGTAAAAAATCATCTCTAATCCACGCGGCATCTAAAAATGAATCTGGTTCAATAGCCAACATATGGACATTAGATATGACAGTACCTCTCTCATTTAGATTAACTTCGTCATGGGTAAATACCCTTGTTATACCATCAATTCCCTCAAGATTCTCATAGTTAAAATACCCAACTTTTTCTGTCAGTATATCCCTTATACCATCTGGTGGATACATATCAAGAAACATATTGATATAATTATCTGGCACAAGTTTAGGATCTTCATAAGGACTAACAATAACATCTGGTCCATCATTATAGTAGACTCTCTGCTCCGTGTTTAAATTCAGTGTTCTTGCTTGAGAGCTATTAATGATGCCAAATGACAACGCTAACATAATAAATAACATGATGAATTTTGAAGTTTGCTCTGCTCGACTCACATTGAGTAGGGAAAAATATAGTACAGGCCCCCATATTTTTCTGCCAATGAAAAATATAAACCTGATTAAATAAGGATACATTCTGATTAAAAATAAATTAGCACCAAGAAGAAATAGTGCCGATATCAAAAACATTAATGGATCAATACGTCCGCCACTAACAATAGCATCGCCTAAATTATCTTGATCAATCATATAACCATAGTATCCGTAAAATGATATCCCTAAAAAAATGATATCCAGATATATTCTTTCCCAAAAACTTTTTGTGACTACAATATTTTTTTTCACTTTATACTGCACGATACTGGTTTTACATGCTTTAAATGCGGGTATAAGTACACAGACCATATATAACACAAATGCTATTAAAGCATATAGCCTGACTTCAAGATTAATATTAATCGGTACTGATGCTCTATCTACAAAACTCATAAATCCATTAGTCGCACCTAGCACTCTACAGATCAGCGAGCCAAAAATCGGTCCAACTATAAACGCAATACTACCAAGTAAGGTACTCTGAATGACATACATGAAAAATATTTGCCATTTTGATCCACCTCTGCTTTTTAATAGGGCTATCTCGTTTTCATCATTTTTAACAATAATCCTTGAAATCATAAACGTATAGAGCATAGTAATGATCATAATGGGAATTGTAAGAATTAACAGGGTAATAATCAGCCTGTTTTCTGTTTCATTGAAGATTTTTAATCCATCATACATATGTAAGCTCATAAAAGCTTTGGATGATTTTTCATCTTTCCAATCAGACATCAATTCATAATCAATGATAGTTTTGCTAATGTCGTCAACCTTCACGGCTGTATAGTCATAAAAACTTCTGAGTTGAACATAACTCACATAGACATCCGTAACACTAGTGATAATAGCATTAAAATCGGCTTCATTCATAACCATACTTGTTTTCATGTTCTCATATAGATCTTCTTGCCAATAATATACAGATGCTTCATCGGCTTCAAAAACACCAACAACCTTTACGGTTATCACATTAATGCCATTCTTCTGTAGATTGTATTCAGCCTCCATTAATAAATTAAGTTCAATCATGGCATTCATTGGAATCATGACCTCAATCACACCGTCACTAAAGCTTGGTTCAGGCATCCTACCATCTAGAATCTCTATGTGCTCAGATAAAGAAGATAACGTGGCTATTTTACAAGTCATGCTATTGATTTCGCCAGCTCTTCTCTCTATTCTGACATTATTACTCTTATAGAGATACTGATTCAGTATAAGTGGCATGTTATTATCAGCTGTAATATAGTCATGATAACTAACTTGAAACTGTTCAATTAAGCTGTTATCCATACTTCTAGAATTATCCCATGTGAAATCATACAGCCCTGGGTAATCATTAGTTTGGTTGTATTCATTCTCTAGCCCTTGTTGCAACACCCGTTGCATAATACTATTGGAATACATTGGAATACTACTAAAAACTGCGGTTGCTAATATAGCGCCCACTAGAAGCAGTAGGTACAACAGTAAGTTACTTTTAATTCTATGAAATAAAAACTCTAACATATGGTACCCCCAATGTCCTAGTTTAATACGATCTCTTCACCCGCGTCTAAGCCATCAACAATCTCAACTTGTAAATCGTTCATAATGCCAACTTGTACATAACGTTCAGTTTTTCGTCCTTCTTCCAATACATATACCAGATAACCCATACCTGTTTCAAGCAATGCATCTTTAGGGATAATGATTGTATCATCACTAGAGGCTACCAATATTGTAATTGTAACCCGATCACCACTTTCTATATCATCTGGCTGATTGTCAAATAATATATAAACCCCATCACCTTGTGTGGTATCAATATCATCTAAATCTTCTGGTACATATGTAGGTGACCCTACTACAGTACCGATATAATTATCATCATTATACTCAATCGTAATCTTGTCACCAAGTATAAATTGACTGACATCTAGCTCACCATCAGAATATCGTGGCCTTAAGGTAATTATTAATGTTGTCATATCGGCTATACCTACTAGTTCAACATAGGCATCCACTATATCGCCTTCTTCGTAGGTTTTAATATAAAATACAGTACCTGCGGTCTCTGCATATATCATGGAATTATCGCGCTGATTATATAGCTCTTGTAATTGCAATCTGTCAGCTTCAAGTGCATTTTTTTTCATATTTAAGGTGTTGTTTCGATTAGTTGTATTTAACTGTATTTCTAAAGTTTTTGTATCTATGCTTTTTGTTAGTGCTTCAACTAGTTTTTGTTGTTCGTCATCCATTTCTGATTCAAGTTCTTCTATCTCACTATCTAGCAGGGCCATATCATCAGCTATCTTAGTCAGATCAATGTCATAGTAGGCCTTTGTATTGGCCAAATCCATGTTCAAAATCTCTAATATCTGAGTCCGATTAATATCAACGCCTGAACTCGCTGCTTCATCTATTGCCAGCTCTTTTTGTAAAACAAGATAATTATAATTCATGATGATTTTATCCCGCGTTGCTTGAAGGGCTGCTAGCTCAATATTCTTTGTAGCTATCACAGCCTCCTCTGCCGGGTCAGCAGGGTCTGAGAGATCAGCTTCAAGCCCTGCTATCTCATTAGTCATACTCGTAATATCATTATTCGCTTTCGTTAAGTCAATATTATATAAAGCCCTTGTATTGGCCAAATCAGTATCTAATACTTCTAATATTTGAGTCTGGTTTGGGCTCAAGTTAGAATCAGTTGCCTCTTTAATTGCCAACTCTTTTTGTAATATCATATACTCATAGTTCAGGACTGTCTTATCATACGAATCTTGAAGATCCTCCATTCGCGTGTTGGCTAATGCTATGCTATCTGCTACTGATTCATCGAAAGATTCTAATAACTCAGCCAATTCATCTTTAATACTATCAAGGGCTTCTTCTTCAAGGGTTTGATTGATATCAGCTGATACTATTGCCGCCTCATAATCAACACTTGCTGTATTGACGGCCAGTTCTTTAAGTTGAATATCATCAAGTAAATGCCCTGTATCAAGTTCAAATAAAAGGTCGCCAATTTCAACTGCATCTCCTAATGTGACATAGCCTTCTTTATAGTGACTACCCTCACTTGATATATATTGATAATTTCTTGTGATCGGTTCAGCTGTGGCATGAAATATATCAGTATCTTCAATATACCCCCGCTGGGCTAATATTGTCTCATAAGTTGTAGCTTCAATCTCTATGATAGCAGGTATCAGTTTTTGTTCTTCTTTTGGAAACAAAGTGCATCCTGAAAGGATTGATATCGTTATTAGACTAGTTAGAATTATTATAAAGTACCTGTATCTCATGGAAGCCTCCAATAAACTTGATATTCTTATTATAATATAAAACCAGGCAAAAAAGACACTATGCCTTGAAAACAATGTGCCTTTTATATGTGTTTTATATGAATTTCATACGAATTTCAGGGATTATTATTTACTCAGAAGGATTATTCAACGCTTCATCTAGTGTATGCCATGCAAGTACTGCACATTTTACCCGTGCAGGCATATTTTTAATATTGGATAGAACTACCACGTCTTCTAGTGCTTCTAGTGCATCATCCGGGTTAACTTCACCTTTAATCAACCTTATAAACGTACTGACTTTCTCTCTAGCTTCTTCAACTGTCTTACCTTTAACTAAATCAATCATCATCGAAGTGGATGCTTGTGAAATGGCACATCCCATACCATCGTAGGCAGCGTCAATTATAATGTTATCTTCCACAGTAAGTGCCAAAGTAATGTCGTCACCACAACTAGGGTTATGACCTCTCTCCTTGTGTGTTGTCGCCGTTAACTGATGCTTATTATGTTTTGCTTGATTGTGTTCCATAATGATTTCTGTATATACTGAACTAAGATCCATAGCCTAGCCACCTCCTTACTTCCTTTAGATGTGTGATCAATTGATCTACATCTTCTGTATTATTATATATATAAAAACTAATTCTTGCTGTTGAAGGCACTTTCATATAATGCATTAAGGGTTGAGCACAATGATGTCCAGACCTGATAGCAATATGGGCATTATCTAATATGAACGCTGTATCATGAGAATGTACGTCCCTGATATTAAACGATATGACAGGTCCTTTGAACTGAATATCAGTGGTACCAATTATATTCACGTAATCTAGTTCACTCAGTTTTAATAGGGCGTACTGAGTCAACATCATCTCATGATTATGAATGGTATCCATACCTATGTGATTGATATAATCAATGGCTGCTCCCAAGGATATGACGCCCTCAATATTGGGTGTGCCCGCTTCAAGTCTACTGGGTAACTTTGCAAAAGTGGTAACCTGTTCTTCCACATATTCAATCATGTCCCCACCATACCTATAAGGTGCCATTGTTTCAAGTAATGCTTTCTTGCCATATAGAACACCCACACCAGTTGATGCCATCATCTTATGCCCTGAAAACACTAAAAAATCCATGTCCATACTGACCACATCGATGGCTTGATGGGGTACTGCTTGCGCACCATCTACCACGACAATCCCACCAACCTGATGGGTTCTTTTGATAATTGCCTCTATTGGCGTCTTAACACCGATGGCATTGCTCATCATGGTGATTGCTACGATCTTCACACCATCATGAATCTTCACCTCTATCTCATCCGGTTCAATGATACCTAAGTCATTAATGTACATATAGCTCAGTTTCAACTTACGCGCTATAGCTAGTTGCTGCCATGGTACCAGATTAGAATGATGTTCCAAGATACTTAGGACAATCTCATCACCTTCTTCAAGATGAAGACCTGCATAACTAGATACAATCATATTAATACTTTCTGTGGTCCCACTGGTGAATATGATCTCTTCTTCTAGACTGGCACCAATAAATGCTTTCACCTTACTTCTAACAGCATCGAACTTATTAGTTGCTTCAATACTTAGTTCATAAGCACCTCGATGTATATTAGCATGCTGGGCACCATTATAGGTTAGGGTGGCTTCAAGGACCTGTGTAGGTTTTTGAGTCGTTGCCGCACTATCAAGATATACCAAATCTGGATTATTAGTAAAAAAGGGGAAATCTCCCCTGTATGTATCTTTAGTCGTCTCCATAAACCAATCTCCTGTTTAGTTCCTCATCTATATAATTCCTATAAGCTTCACTGGGTAGTGAATCCATAAACTCTGCAAAATTACCATGTATGATCAGCTTCATTGCTTCCTTCTTAGAGAAACCTCTACTCATCAGATAGTATAACTGATTATCATTCACTTGCCCTGCACTGGCTGCATGTTCACCTTGAACATCATCTTCGTCACATAAAAGGGCTGGTATGGCGTCTGAATGTACCCGTTTATCAAGGAGTAAGACATACTCTGATTCTGATCCAGTGGACCTTTTAGAACCACGTTCGAACTTCATATTGCCTCTAAATATCTTCCTTGATTCACCCAGCAGGGCACCTTTAGTTCGAATAAGGCTTTCAGTATGCTTACCTGTGTGAAATAGATTAAAGCCGATATCTAATCTTCTTTTGCCACTTCCAAGGTAGGCTGTCCTGCTCTCACTACCACTGCCGTCACCATCCATATAGGCTGTATAGTCTGTTACGACCACATGTCCACCCAGATCAATGCTGTTGTAAGTAACCTTGGCATCTTTTGCTATAGTAGCCACCGTATTATCAATATGTAGCACATAATCAGAAAAATCTTGCATCCTAATCAAAGTGACTTTCGCATCAGTGTGAGCAATAATCTTGGTTAGTCCGATGTGATAATAGCTATAAGTGCCAATGGCAAGTTCATCTACTATGTCTAACCGCTTCTCTTCATCTATACCTTGTTCTGACATTCTCACAGACTTCACCTTTGCCTGTGACTCTGCATGTGACCCTACCTGTGATTCTACATTTGCCTTCACCATTGTCTTAGTCTGGGGCTTAAATAAATCATCATTATAATGAACAATAATCTTACCTTCGGAACCCGCTTCTGCTACTATCAAGTTATGATTAATCACAGTTGGATTATATTGATCCAGTTTAAAATTAATCTCTATGGCTTCTTTTCGCTTATGGTTTTTAGGTGCATAATACAAAAACCCAGTACTGGCATAGCCTTCTGCCAAAGTGGTGAACTTCCTATCCACACCATACTTCCTCTTGATATCAAGGACATCTTCAAGGGGTCTTTGGTGCTCAAGTAACACTGCTCCAAACTCATTCATGTGCTCTATATCAAACAAATAGTCGTTATCTGACCCTGACAATATGTAGTCTTTGTTATAATCTGATAGTTCTCCCAGGTAAAGACCTTTCATCTTTAGTCGCTTCCATATGGGAAATTCTAATTCACTAAAACGCTCTCTACTCTTTTTCTTATAATCTTCAATGCCTTTATTCTTTAATACTAATTTCATACTTAGTCCTCCTATCCAATTGAACCTTCGAATTCAAGATTGATTAACTGGTTCAATTCTACTGCATATTCCAGTGGCAACTCTTTTGTAAGCGGCTCAACAAAGCCACGTACGATCATTGCCTTTGCTTCTTCTTCTGAAATACCGCGACTCATCAGATAGAAGATGGCATCATCGCTGATACGACCGATCTTAGCCTCATGGCCGATATCGATGTTATCATTATCCACTTCAATAATTGGTACCGTATCTGATTTTGATCTTTTATCAAGCATCAAAGATTCACATGATACGGTTGATTTACAGTGATGGGCATTCTTTGAAACTCGAAGTAGCCCTCTATAAAATGCATAGCCACCATCTTTCGAGATGGACTTGGTATTGTAGTTAGAAGTCGTATATGGCGCTGCATGAACTATTTTACAACCTGTGTCTAGA
>JAQICP010000145.1 GCA_027858555.1 Vallitaleaceae bacterium | reverse complement strand
TGTGAAAATGAGAAAGAAATTATTTTACTATATTTCAAAAAAGGTTCAATCTTACCTGCCAAATCATTGATAAACGCATTAAATGTCACCGAGGTTTCTCTACCCATTGATGGTTCTTTTACAATATCAATAATGCAAGTTGTCAAATGATCAATCTCCAAAAGTGCCACACTTAAATTCGTACCGCCAACATCTACAGCTATAGCCTTGCCACCTTGCTTTGGAAACAACTGTCCTGATACATATGTAGGCACCATTGGTAGACCGTCATTTGATTTTAGTCCCAATTCCATTTGACCGATAAAGCTTATAATCTCCGATTCAAAATCTATATGCTCATACATGAGATTGTTTTTATGCAAAAAATGTTGTGCTTTTTCCATCATCATCTTCAACTTCTCTCACTAATCACTTTCGTTTATTTTTTTCATTACCCGTTTCTATTTCCAAAGGTCTATGGGTTTATCCACTTTTGGCTCAAAAGGCAACATTACCTTTGCACCTGTTTTTGCTGATTCATAAGCCGCATATATCATTTCGAGCACAGCTCTGCCATCTTCACCTGTCATCTTAGGCTGTTTGTCTTCTCTTAGACACTCGATAAAATGGGCCAACTCCTGAGGATAACCTTGGTTAAATGCCTCTTCATAGATCGTAAAGGTCCAACCTTGAGATGTTCCCGCTTTTTCCATCGCATAGTCATACCCATCTAGGCTATAAGTCAATGCGCTGTTACCTTGGAATAAATCTGCATATGTGACACCCTTATCACCATATATTTCAATTTTATCATCCATGCCACCATGTTTTGCCCAGCTATCTTCAGCCACTGCCAACACATCATCTTCAAATTCTATCATTGTTACTGAATTGTCTTCACATTCTGTGTTATGCATCACCGTAGACATGGAGGCATACACGCTTTTCACCTTTGGGTTTCCGCCTAAAATCCATCGGAACCAAGCCATAGCATGACATCCCATATCCATCATCACACCACCACCTGCTTGATCTTTTTCATAAAACCAACGGCTATGAGGTCCGGAATGTTTCTCGGCTTGCTTGAGCATATAAACTTTTCCAATTGCCCCGCTTTCGACTAACATACGTACACGCTCGTATTTTGGTGCAAAACATAGCTCTTCAGCATACATAAGTTTTTTATTTGCTACTTTACATGCCTCGATCATCTCATCTGCTTGTTCCAAATTCATTGCAAGTGGCTTTTCACATATGACGTGTTTCTTAGCACGCGCCGCTTTTATACACACCTCGTGATGTGCCACATTAGGAATACAGATATCGATAACATCACAGTCAACTTCTGCCAATAATTGGTCCATATCCGAATAATAGCTTTTGATCTTATGCTCTTTGGCAAAGGCCTTTGCCTTTTCCAAATTACGTCCATATACAGCCACTACCTCAGCATCTGCCACGAACCGTGTGTATGATTCCATATGAATATTTGCTATAAATCCACAACCCAATATTGCCACTTTAGTTTTTTCCATTATGTTCCTCCTTATATTATATTATTAGGAGCACTTTTTGCATATGCTCTTTAGTTATTCAGCCGCACTGCGATCCACTAATATAATTACATTGCTATCATTCTTAATCAACGTCGCTGGGACTTCACTGGTTTCATCTGTTTCTAAAATGCGTTTTAATATCTCTTTTTTTCTTTCTCCTGTCACCAGAACATGTACGAGTTTAGCAGCTTTAATGTTACTTATACCAAGGGTCACACCTTCTGTAAGTTCAGGCTTTTCCTTAAAATACTTGGTTGCCACTTTTTGAGTCACAACATCTAGCGCTACAACACCTGCAACACTGTCTGCTTTGACACCCGGTTCGTTTAATCCTAGATGCCCATTCATTCCTACACCCAATAGCATATAGTCTATACCACCATGTGTTTTTATAAAGTTCATTACTGATGCACATTGTGCAACCAAATCATCCGCCTTGCCGTCGAATAGCTTTATGTTGCTTTCTTGTAAACCAATATGATCAAAAAGGTTTTTCCGCAAAAAGTTTTCACAACTACCATCATCTGTGCCTGAAAGCCCTACCCATTCATCTAACCCAACTACTTTAACTTGAGAAAAATCAATACGACCATCTTGCTCACTTTTCTTTAAAAGATCAAACAACATAAGTGAAGTATGTCCAGCTGCCAAACATAATACTGCCTCTTTATTGTTACGAACTATCTCATATATGGTTTCTTCACAATAAACAGCTGCCATCAATTCATTATCAAAGACTTTCATAACTTCTAATAACCACCTTTCACTAAAGCATCATCTACAAACTTCTTAGCACTTGCTATATCGCCTGCATCCAAATGTTCAATAATCAAAGGCATATTAGAATGATCCTTTGCTAATCGTTGTAAGAATAAATCGTAGTTCAACACGCCAAGTCCAGCAGCAGGTAGTTCCACCGCACCGCTACCTCTAAAGGTCTTGTCTTCTTTCGCGTCAATATCTGCATGTTTTTCTTCTGTTGACACTGCACGTTTGCAGTCCTTGGCATGTGCAATCTTCATCACTGGTGAAAGTTCGTCAAAAATCAAATTCAACTGCATATCCACTTGTTCAATGTTGCTGTCATTAAAATAATTGGATGGGTCACATATCAGCCCCATATTTTTGGCTTTCACATCATTAAAAAGCCTTTTTACTTGATCCACACTACCAATAACATTGTTCACATAGTTTTCAACGATAAATGTGGAGCCCCAATCTGCTGCGAAGTTGGTCAAGTCTCTAATCACTTCACATGTCTCTTGGTACACCTGATCACTTCCGTTATCATCATGCCACACCCAGTCACTTTCAAGATTGTATGTGCCTGTTTCACTGGCTACAAACTCTGTACCAAGCTCTCTTGCAAAGCGGAACATGGTTTTTATATAATCAATATTTGCTTGTCTTTTTTTAGGATTAGGATGAATAAAGTTCGTATACCCTGACAGAGCAATAATTGGTAAATCAGCATCTCTAAATGATCATAGTCTTTCAAAAATTCCTGCCAATGTGGGATTGCTCTCATCTCAATGGTCCCAAGAACAGGAT
>JAQICP010000073.1 GCA_027858555.1 Vallitaleaceae bacterium | reverse complement strand
GCCTTAACTCACTATTTTTAAATACATCTCGCCACTTACCTTTTAATAGATCATAGTAAAGTGAAAAGTTAGTTCCAGCCATAATCATAAAAATAGAAATAACAATAATTATATAGGCGTTATTAAATGCACCGATGCTACCATTTCTTGATGAAAAACCACCTGTACCTAGGGTACCAAATGTATGTACTATTGATTCAAAGGGTGTCATTCCACCAAACATTAATAAAATGAACTCTAGCAGTGAAAAAATGATGTAGGTCATATATAATATTTTCGCAGTATCTTTGATTCTTGGCACGATTTTATCCGTAATAGGCCCAGGACTCTCTGCTTTGAAAATGTGAAATCCACCTGAGCCTATCATTGGGAGTATTGCTACTGCAACAACTAATATACCCATACCACCAATCCAGTGGCTAAATGAACGCCAAAAGAGAATACCTTTTGGCAATAATTCTACATCCTTAATTATCGTAGCTCCAGTGGTTGTGAATCCTGATACCGTTTCAAATAACGCATCAACAAGGTTTGGTATACTGCCTGACAGATAGAATGGTAATGCACCAAAGACTGAAGCCAGTAGCCATCCTAACGTTACAATTGCTAAACCCTCTTTAATTTTAATAACATTCTTTATTATAGGTATTCTTGTTAAACCAAAGCCCGTAATGCCGGTAATTCCAATGCTTATTAAAAAGGCAGGGAAATCACCTTCTCCTGTTACAAGTGCAATGACTAGGGGGGGGATCATGGTTAAGGCTATAATCAGCAATATATATCCTAACACCTTGAACATCATTTTATAATTCATTAGCGGCCTTCCTTCAATCTGAAGAATGTTTCAAGGGATTGTACTTTTGAAAGAAGTGAGAAGATAACCATTAGATCTCCTGCTTTAATAATAGAATCTCCCTGTGGAATAATCACTTTATTATTATGTACAATTGCGCCTATAATCACGCCTTCAGGTATATTGATATCTTTGAGTGGTGTGTTAAGTACTTTTAGATTTTCAGCAGCAATAATTTCAGTTACTTCTGCTTGTCCGTCAAGAAGCAATGATACTGAAACTACCTGTCCACCTCGTATATGCTTAAGTATTTCACTAGCTGAGATATTAACTGGATTAATTGCTAAATCAATACCAAGCTTTTCAATTATAGGTACATAACTCTGTCTAGATATTTTAGCTACAACTTTGTGTACATTTAATTGTTTTGCTCTAAGAGACATAAATAAATTCTGCTCATCAAATCCTGTAGCGCCAATAAATGCATCCATATCAGCTAGATTTTCTTCTTCAAGAAGATTGATATCTGTTCCATTGCCGTGTATAACTAAAGCATTATCATGAAGTGTTTCTGAAAGTACCTTACAACGATCCATGTTAGATTCAATGATTTTAACAGACATGCCTTTTTGGGTCAGTTTATTTGCCAAGTAAAAACCAATCTTACCACCACCAAGTATCATGACTTTCTTAATTGGTTTTTTCCCTCTGATTGCTGAAAGCTCATTTGCAATATCAGCTACTTTTTCATGTTTGCCTATAACATAAATAACATCATTTTCTTCAAGTGCGGTTGCTCCATTAGGAATGATTGTATAACCATTTCTAGATATTGCTACAATGAGCAGTCGATCTATTTGACTGATGTCACTAAGTTTCTTCCCAACAAAACGGGGTGAGTTTTTAACGTTAAAATTCACTAACGCAATCTTACCGTGGGCATAATCTCCAAAATAGAAAGTTGTACTCTCCATTAAATATCTGGATATTTCATTAGCTGTTGCCAGTTCAGGGTTAATAAAACGATCAATTTTATACATTTTTTTAAGGAATTCAAGTTGATTGCCATACTCAGGTGTTCTTATACGCGCAATTGTATATTTACATCCTAACTTCTTAGCCATTGAGCTAATAAGAATGTTCGTATCATCACTGTCAGTAACAGCAATTGTCATTTGATACGTATCGATTTTGAGTTCCTCTAGAACCCCTTTTACAGCCCCATTGGCGTTGACTGTTAGCACATCTAAATGGTTTTTAACTGTTTCTATCACTTTAGCATCATTATCAATAATCGTTACAAGTATCTCAGCATTGAGCATTGCTGTGGCAAGTTTTGTTCCGAGTTTTCCTGCTCCAATAATCAAGACTTTCATATTAACACCGGACTTTCACTTTTTTTGTTTTCTCTTTGGAGTCTATACTAAGTACACCTTAATTACAACCAATCTTTACCATTTATAGCAATTTCTTTAATATATCGAAGGAATTGTCAATATATTTCACTAAATGAGCGCATTAATTCTTTGCTATCAATAATGAAATGGAGAATTCATTACTGTGTTTAATTATGAAGTGAGTTGATATTATAACAAAGCAGATAGCACTTGATTATATTCCAGAATAATTATGTTATAATATAATATGAGAAAGCATTGTAAGGAAGCTAGTGTGCAGAGAATGTTTTGGAGTGAAGTGACAGCCACATAGGAGGATTTATGTTTATAAAACCAAATGTAATTATTAGTAAATGTTTAGAACATGGTCATTGTAGATTTGATGGTTCTATGATATCTAGTCAAGTTGTAAAAGACATGATGGCATACGTGAATTTTATACCCATTTGTCCTGAGATGGCAATTGGATTAAGTTCACCTAGAGATTCATTGAGACTTATTGATGCTCACGGGGAGCATTTTTTGATTGGTAATAAAACAGCCGTTGATTATACTGTAGAGATGAAAGCTTATGTGAAAGAGATTGCAGATGCATATCAAGGGGAAACACCTGATGGGTTTCTACTAAAAAGCAGATCGCCTAGTTGTGGAGTTAAAGATGTGAAATCATATAAAGTACTCGGTAAAGCGCCTTGTATCAATAAATCTTCAAAGGGTATATTTGGTGGGGGCATGATGGAAGCGTTCGGCGATTTGATTCTTGAGGATGAAGCACGAATGATGAATTTCGATATACGTGAACATTTCTATATCGGTATTTTCACAAAAGCAGAATTTAGAGAATTGTCAAAAGAAAAAACTAAAAAAGGATTAGTGGCTTTTCACTCAAGGCATAAATATTTGTTTATGGCCTGTTCCCAGAATCAATTAAAGATACTTGGTAAGATTGTGGCCAATCATGAGCATTTACACTTAGATGCCATCTTTGAGAGCTACGAGAATGCATTAAATCAGATTCTTAAAAGAAAACCAACAAAAGGTCAATATACCAATGTGCTCTTACATATATTTGGCTATTTTTCAGAGAATATGAATTCAGAAGAAAAAGCATATTTTTTAGATATGCTAGGACAATATAGAGATAGTAGAATCCCGCTTATGAGCTTGCTTATGTTACTTAAGTCTTGGGTATTTAGATTTGATATGGATTATCTGAAAATCCAAAGTATATTTGAACCTTATCCCAAAGATTTAATCCATATTAGAGATTCGGGAAAAATAGTATTGGGTTAAAGGTAATATAAATGAGTGTTTTACCTTTTTATATGGATTAGAGATATTATTATTAGAATGTCTTGACAAAATCATTTGTTTTATGTTATTCTTTTATACGGTATACCGCTCGATATTGGTACTAAGCGCATAAGCCACCAATCAATCGGCGAGTCTTAAAAGAGGAGGTGCCAGAATGTACGCAATTATAGCAACAGGTGGAAAACAATACAAAGTAGTAACAGGCGACAAAGTTTGGATTGAAAAACTTGAAGTAGCCCAGGGCGATGATGTAACATTTGACAAAGTGTTAATGGTTTCAGAAGATGGAAACATTAAAGTCGGAGATCCATATCTAAAAGCAGCAACTGTAACAGCTAGAGTAACTGGTGGAGGTAGAGGCAAAAAAGTCACTATTTTCAAATACAAAGCTAAAAAAGGTTATGCGAGAAAACAAGGACATAGACAATCATACACAGAAGTCACTATCGACAAAATCGAAGCATAATATGATTAAAATAACATTTTATTCAAAAAATGATAATTTTATCGGTTATGCACTAAGTGGTCATGCTATGTATGGTGAATATGGAGAAGATATAGTTTGTGCTGCAGTATCTGCATTGGCAATTAACGCTTCTAACAGTATAGAAAAATTCACAGATGATGAATTTGAGAATATTGAATATGAAGACAAAGGTTATTTGTCACTGGTAATGACAGCGACAATTAGTAATGATAGTTTACTACTTATGAAATCCATGTACGTAGGAATTAAACAAATAGAAGAAGAATACGGCGACGATTATATACAATTAGAAATCGAGGAGGTGTAG
>JAQICP010000001.1 GCA_027858555.1 Vallitaleaceae bacterium | reverse complement strand
TTCCTTAAACATACTTTTTATACGCCTCCTCTCTATGCTTATACTGATACGCTTCTATCAAAATTATATCCCAAACACATCATTACTAATATATGTATATATACCTATTTCTCTGTCATCATTACCCAATTATCAATGGATTTAAACCCCAGTCTATGATAAACCTTGCCAGCTTCTGGATTATCATAGAACAAACACAAGCTCTTACCCTCAGCTAAAACATCCTGACACAATCTAGAAAGACACATGCACATAAGCCCTTTTCCTCTGTGTACCATCATCGTCGCAACGCTTACCACCATAGCCGACCTGGAATTCTCAGCGGTAGTTTGAGCAGTTGAAACTATGACGCCTGCCTGATCTTCAATATACTATATTCTACCAGTTTGATTAGTGATTTTCCTTTGTATTCGTTCAACTGTATTGCCAAGACCTGTGAATTCACCAATATGATTCAATAAATCATGTACCCGCTGTGCATCATCTATTGTAGCCATTTTAACACTAGAATAAGTTCCTTTGGGAATTGGCCGTTTCGCACGCTGGGTAGTCATATCTAAGTTAGCTCCCTCTACCAATTCACAAAAAAGCATAGACCTGCTTTTTAGATTTGGGAAAATACCTTCAAAGTGCTTTACGATCGATGCCTTACCAGAGATGATTATTTTGCCCTTGGTCGCTTCAATAATCCTTGTGAAATGTTCCGTATTAAAATCTTTCCCCTTCCAATAAGGGATATGGTTTTCGTTGTATCTGAGTAAGACGCCTTCTAATTGACCTTCCCTGTCATATTGACCCCATACCTGCTGAAAGTCAGCTTCAAATCCAAAGGCTTCGATATCCCCTATCAAAAACAGGTTAATTGAAGACTCTTCACTTACATAGGCCATAACAGCTTGTCTATCTTTCTCTTCAAGTAATCTAATCATTATGCTATATCCTTTAACATCAAACACACCGTAAACGATAAGTGCTCATATTTTTTTATCACAGTAAACTCAAATCCATAGGCTAAATACCAGTTTTTCAACATTTGATTTTCATCAATGAAAATCAGTCCTTATCCTTATCCTTATCCCTTAAGACTTTTAACACATATAATTCTCTCTCAATCCAATGATTGGTATTTTCATGGCGTAAGTTCTCATTATTGGTTATGGCCTCATCTAATGTCACCCACATGGGCTTCATTTCAAGATCTTCTTCGTATGCATCAAGCATCTGTTCCTCTTGGGTGTCACCTATCTGGCAACTATAGTAAAAGGATTCCATCTCGAAAAGTCTATCACAGTCAAGCTGATCTATCCTTCTCTCTATGACTGAGCCCATTAAACATGTACTACCCTGAATGCTATAACCACTTTCTTCGCGAACTTCACGCTCTAATGTCTCTTGATGGCTTTCTCCAGTTTCAATCCCACCACCTGGAAACTTATAATCACCTTTGTTGTTATGAATCATGAGTACTTTATTGTCTTTACTTATAACTGCTCTAACTGCTACTCTTGTTAATACATCCACATAGTTTTCCCTCGTTAACATGCCAAACACTTTATTAAACATATACGCTCCTCTATCTGGTTTCTCATTAATCGATTATCTACCCATTAATAAGGACTGCTTTCAATTGATTTAGCCCATTATTATGATTGCGCTCCACTTCTTCAAGCATGCTTTTATAAAATACTTCACTGGCTTTTTGTTGTTCTTTTGCTATCTTTTCAGCTTTTTTTGTGTAGAATCGGTCGTAGATTTTTTTGAGTTTCCAATTATATTCATGGAAGAAAGAAGCTGGTTCATCATCACTGCCTGGTAATACTTGACCCTCCATATCCACTGAGTACATTGGTTGGGCAACCTGGCCTTTATAGGCTATGGTTCTTGCAATACCAACCGCTCCGGTCACATCTAGTTTGTCTGCATCAAAGAGTATCTTAGCCTCTATGGTTGCTGGCATATTATCATTTCTATAACGATGGGTTTCGATAGCTGCTCTAACATGATGCGCATTCGCATCATCCCATCCAGCACTGATTAAAAAGTCATAAGCCATCTTTCCACCTACTAAGGCATGGTCACAGCTACTATCCTTAAACTGGGCATCTCTGCCAATATCATGTAATAACGCTGCTGCAATCAGCACTTTCATATCAACCACCGCTTTATAATCAATAGCGAGATCAATGGCGTAATACAAGACTCTATAGATATGTTGACAATCGTGGGCACTGTCTGTCATGCAGGTAAGCATATATTTTTCTATGGTATCATAACTTGTCTTTTTCATATTATACCTTTCTTGTGGGTATCTGATTAACCTTTTCCCTATCATACCATTATTCACATGGGTTTTAAACAATCCCTATAAAATATATATAACTTTTTTGTCCTAGTCACGTCATATATTATGAAAACAATAGACCTCAGAAACAATTACTTATGTTGGTACTGAAGTTAGTATTACAGTTAGTATCATGGTTATTATTGCGGTTATTATTGTGGTTATTATTCACTCACTATTGCGTTTTTACTACAGTTACTATTGCAGTTAGTATTGCAGTTAGTATTGCGGTTTTACTACGGTCAACATTACATTTTCTGTTGCTATTTATGACCAATAATTTATTTGATAATATTTCTCATTTATGATTGCGCTTTATCACGTTGTGTGATATTATATAATTAATTAAAAATTCAGGCTATCATCATCAATTATTTGAAAGGAGTATTTATGAAAAATATTAATACACATTCACTTCGAAGATTCAATATCATTATGGGCTTACTGCATTTTGTGCAAGGAGGGCTTATGCTGACCTTTGCATTAACAGTTGACAAAGTTGCTAATTTTAAGTTGCCTCTGATGAGCTACTTCCTCCAATTCGATACAACTCAGATGCGATTAATCACTAACACCGACAGTATAGGCAAGGTTCCATTTGGTATTCTTGTTTCTGTATTCCTATTTATGTCAGCTATAGCACATTTCATTATCGCAGCTCCGAAAACAAACAAAATCTACAATGACGGTATTGAAAAAGGGGTTAACTATTTTAGATGGTATGAGTATGCGCTAAGTTCATCATTAATGATCATACTGATTGCCTTGTTATTTGGTGTGTATGATATTGGTGCACTAATTGCCATATTCTTACTTAATGCATCAATGAATTTATTTGGTCTATTGATGGAGAAAATCAATCAATATACAACTAAGACTGACTGGAGCGCTTTTATATTTGGTTCTGTAGCAGGCATCGGTCCTTGGATTGTCATTCTACTTTATGCATTTGGTAATGCTGACCCATCCGAAGTACCTTGGTTTGTTTATGCTATCGTCGGTTCCTATTTTGTATTTTTTAACCTGTTCCCAATCAACATGATCTTGCAATATAAAAAAGTTGGCAAATGGGCTAACTACATTTACGGAGAACGTACATATATTGTTCTGAGTCTAGTTGCTAAAACTGTACTTGCTTGGCTAGTTTTCTCAGGTGTTATGCAGCCAACCTAGAATTATACCTGTAAGTTTGAGTTTACAAAAGTATATAAAGATATAAGAAGCGACTTACTATAGAATCTGATTCTATAGTAAGTCGCTTTTAGATATATGCTTTTAGTTATGGACCTCTAGACATCTAGTCTATCGCCCTGATCTATGGTTTCTGGTACCTAGATTTTCCTACTGTCGTATGCCCAGTGCAACAGCGCTTGCCGTTGTTTTTGCCTGCATGACAGATCCATGGGATGGCAGTTCTTTCTTATTGCACCACTATGCCTACTGATTGCACGCCATCTTTTGATCTGGCGTATGTCTTCTTCTGGTAATCTTCTACCATAGTAGTAACGACAATACCATTGAAACCAACCCCTTGGGTCAGCTGGATGAATCCAACCCTTGTTTTGCCAGTGGGCTAGTGGTAAGGACGCATCTACTTTAAAATAATTCAAACTAACGTCTTTATATAAGGGAGATAATTTAGCCTTTTCAAACCAGGAGGTGGGAAATTCATCCCTACAGTCTGTCATATATTTACCCCCAAAAACACCTAGTTCTAGCATCTCAAATGGTGTAAGTTCTGGTTTAAAATCCGGATAATCCGCTGGTGATAGATTCTGTCCCTCTTCTTCAGTCAGATAATAAAAACCTTCTTGCATCTTATCGTGAATCACAATCTTTTTGGGTCTCATCATAATCACTCTCCAATTAGCATTGCTTTCTATGCTTTACGACTTATTGTTCGTCTATTAAACATAGAACTTATCTTAATCCACCTGTCTACCAAAGCACACTATTCTACTTTTGCACCCAGTGACATGGCTAGTAATATACAATGAACGACATCTAGTTTAACATGCAATAGATTCAGTTCGGCTAGATTAACCCCATCTAAAATGGCACCTCTAAAATCGCAGCCCTTTAATTTACAGACAGCTAGATTAGCATTCTTGAGGGTTGAACCTGTAAATACTGCTTTTTCAAGATTACAACCCGTAAAATCTGCATATGTAAAATCTATCTCGGTTAAATCCCCATTTTTAAAACTATGATTTTTAAGATTGGTGTACGACCAATTACCTCTCTTGATCTCCACACCTATCATATTAGTCTCTTCAAAAGTTGAACCAACCATCTTACAATCGATGAAATTTGATCCGAACAAACTGGCAATCCCAAAGTTGCAATTAAGGAATGCGGAACTTCTCATCTCGCAGACATTAAGGCGTGCTAACTTAAAATTGCAGCCTGTAAACTCACAACCTACAAAACTTGATTCTTCCATATCTGCACCTCGAAATGTGCAATTGGTGAATCTACTTTTATTGATAATAGCATCCCTTAATTCGACTTCATTAAAACTGGTGTCTATATATTCTGCGTTACTTTCGATTGGTAACATGTACTCACCTCTATGATTAATTAGCAATTTACTTTAGTATGATATGATAAACACATATTAATATGTTCGTTATGTTTATTGCATTTATTGTGTTCTTTGCATTTTTTGCATTCTTTGTGTTCTTTCGCTCTTTATACTTTTTATGCTTTTCATGCTTTTTGTGTTAATCAATACATCTCAGTAGCATCTCTTGGCAGATTTTCTATATGCTTCAAATGCGTATAAACTCGTCTTGCCTCTTCATATGGATAGTCGTAACCTAGCCGTCTTGCAACTTCAATTGCCGTGTTCTCGAACATTTCACACATGATAAAAAGAGATTGCCATATGTCTTTATAATCACTATCGGCATAGGTTTTAGTGAACTTTTCCCACATCTCTGGTGAAAGATACTGTTTGAAATACTTGCCGTCTTTGCCAGATGCCACAGAAAAATCGGTTGTCACACCGATATACCAAGTCATCATCAACATAAACATATCCCGTACATGGACATCTAGATTGGCTTTTACATAGGGAAGTTCTTCTCGCCATATGCCTTTGGCCACATAAGTGCTCACCCACCAAAATTCGTTACAACAATCTGAAAATGCTTTTGCAGAAGGTGTTTTTTCTATATAATCACTATCACTGGCAGGTGGAAATGGCTTGAATAGATTATCCATATCTAGCAATAATACACTTAAACTATCTGATTCAATCAGCGTGTCCACCATCTGGACTGGCACTAAGGAGAGATCAATCCGGTTGCCATCCATAAACTGCATCAGATATATAAAACGGCCATCCGCGTCAGGTGGAATCAATGTGATTTCCTCTGGCATCTGTAGTATCATTATCTCTCCAAACACATCAATCCAACTATGATCATCTGTAAATGAGGGTAAGTCTCTCACAATATAAACGATGTCAAAGTCTTGAAAAAAGTCTACTTTAACATTCGGATTAGTTCTCGACCCATTCATGATAACCCCTCGAATGCGCTGATCATTCATGGCCGTACCCATGATTAAGTCCATCATTTCCTTTTCAGTACGCATGCTTACCTCCGTATTGGTATCATCGATTTATAATTGCTCTAATAACAGGGCTTCTAGTTCACTGACGCTACCCACAATGTAATCAGCGCCAGCTTTTTCTAACTCATCATAACTGCCATAACCGTAGATAACACCAATTGCATCCACCCCAACAGTCTTAGCGCCTATGATATCATGTTTCCTATCACCTATCATAATCACTTTAT
>JAQICP010000570.1 GCA_027858555.1 Vallitaleaceae bacterium | reverse complement strand
GCTAGATATAATAATAGCATTGTCTGCAGTTGCATTGTCTAATATAGCGCTCATGATTTTATCTCTTGCTACAAGGTCAATGCCATTAAGTGGTTCATCGAGCATATAAAGCTTTGCTTTCCTAGACATGGTGGAAGCTATTTTGAGTTTTGCTGCCATACCACTTGATAAAGCATCGACTTTCATGCTCATCTCAAGATTCATATCAGCAATAAGGCGAGTGAATTTTTCTGAATCAAAATCCTCGTAAAAATCTTGGTGAAATTGGCCTACTTGCTTGATGCTCATATAATTGTAAAAATAAGGCTCTGTTGACATGTAAGCTACATGTGCTTTTGTTTCTGTGGATACAGGGGTGCCCATGATATCGATAGCACCTCGTGTTGGGTAGAATAGGCCAGCTACCATCTTCATGAAAGTTGACTTCCCACTACCATTAGGTCCAAGCAAACCGTATATCTTGCCAGGTTCAATTATGACGCTAGCATCGATAACAGCTGGTTTGCCAGCAAAGCTTTTTGATAAATTAGATGTTTTTAATATTGTCATTATGTATAATCTCCCTTTCGTTAATTATGTGTACCATTTCCTCAAACGTATAACCAAGGCTTGTCATCTCATCAATGAATGAATCAATCACATGGTTGGCCATATCGGTACGTACTTCTTTAATCATATCTTTTGAATCAGATAGATAGGTGCCGAGGCCACGTTTTGTATAGCATAATCCGGCAAGTTCCATTTCTTTGTATATCCTTGCTGCAGTGTTGGGGTTCACATCATATTCAACTGCTAAAACACGGGTTGAAGGTAATTGATCTCCTGGTTGTAGCTCCCCTAAGACTAACTGCTTCTTAATCATGTCTATAACTTGTAAATATATAGGTGAACTTGTATTGTACTCCATATAGCGCCTCCTTACTGTTGTACTAATTAGATAGTACACTAGAATACGAGTGATGTCAAGCGGTAAAATGAATGATATAAGTTCAAAATCGTATATACAATGTAAGTGTTGAAAGAAATACAACTGCAAATATAAAAAAACCGAACAAATATAAATACAAATCAATGCTAATACAAATCTAAAGCTATGACCATAATAAGCACTTTATACCGCAGCTAGATAAAATTATATTGTCGTCAATTATTACAGTCTAAAGTAATTACCATAAAGGCACTTGATACTATTACTAGATAAAATTAATTTTTCGTCAATTATTACAATCTTAAGTACGTTTCAATGCACGTTCTTGATCTTACTCAATATCGGCTAGCAATATAATCTGGACCTAGTATAAGTTAAGCAAGCGGAGAAGGGACTCGGAGCCCCAGCCTTTTGATGCACGGACGCATCAACCGGCTGGCGAACTGATACTAGGTCCAGATTAGGAGTTGGAGGGCAAACTTACACTAGGTCCAGATTAGGCAGTAGCAGGCGATGCTAATACTTGGTCCAGATTAGGCAGTAGGTTAGCGAACTTGGCAGCAGGCTAGCATACTTATACTAAATCCAGATTAGACCATGAACCTTCCTACGCGGAACTATTCAATTGCACAAAAAAAGCACTAGAACCTAAATTCTAATGCTTCAAATTACTATATAATCAGTATTTTATTTCAGCGCATCTGCAAATGCTTTTCCAAATTCATAAGCACCATCTAGGTCTACCTCGGATGGGTTGAACTTAGCACGATAACCTTTAACCGGTATCTTGAAACGAAGTTGCTTTAAGCGGTCCTCGATATTAGAAACTGCTTCGCCACTCCAACCGTATGAACCAAATGCACCGGCTATCTTACCTTTATGGATAATTGGGTTCAGTTCAGTCAACATGTGCCATATAGGTGGCAAGGTATCACTTAGAATAGTGGGTGAGCCAACTAATATGGCTTTAGCACCATTAAGTTCAGTAATGACTTCCTCCGGGTCGGCATCAACAAGATCGAACATTTTAACTTCAAAACCAGCATCTCTAACTGCCTCTGCAATCTTCTCGGCTAATTTTTTGGTGTAGCCATATGCTGATACATAAGGCATTACAACATAATTGCCTTCTTCGGGTATAATGGACCACTCACGGTACTTCTCAATATATTTTTGGATATCAGTGCGAAGGGCTGGACCATGGCCGGGGCAAATCATATCAATCTCTAGATGATCAACCTTTAAAACGGCTTTGTTAACGAACTTTTTAAAAGGTGACATAATGGAATCAAAGTAATACTTGTAAGCATCCATAAAATCATCATCCATCAAGTCGTTAAAGATACGTTTATCTGCGTAGTGACATCCAAAAGCATCACAAGTGATTAGAATCTTATCCTCTTTAATATAAGAAAATATGGTATCAGGCCAGTGTAGATTAGGTGCTGATATGAATTCTATGGTTTTACCCCCAAGATCCAGGGTATCGTATTCTTTAACAGCAATGCTATTAAATGGACCATTAATGATATTCTCCAAATATTTGAGTGCAGTAGCGCTTCCGACTAGGGTAATATCGGGGTTCATTGTAATCATTTTTGCGATGGAACCTGCATGATCTGGCTCGGTATGATCAACAACGATGTAATCAATCTGATCAACAGTTGTTAGACCTTCTATACGTTCTAAAAATTCATCGAAGAATTGTACTTTAACTGTTTCGAATAAGGCGGTTTTTTCAGAACCTTTTACCAAATATGAATTATATGAGGTACCGTATTGGGTTTTCATGACGATGTCAAAGACCTCGATATCGTAATCAAGAGCACCTACCCATGAAATGTCTTTGGTGATTTCTGTGTACTTTTTCATGTTTGTCTCCTTTCTATATGATAACTATTATTATCTAGGAATAACTTAACAGAATTGACAGTTATTGTCAAGAAAAGTATAATAAAAAGCACTGTATTTATTTGTCTAAAATACAGAGTTGGAGTATAATAAAATAGTTGAAATTTTATAGGTTTGTCCAATTCAACTAGTACCAAAAATGGAGGCTATATGATTAAACGTAAACTTGTAATAGATTTAAAACCAACGCAGATACTGGTTTTAGGTTTTCTACTATTGATTATATTTGGAACGCTTTTATTAAACCTTCCATTTGCTAGCGCTTCTGGTTCTAGCGTTGGATTTATAGATGCATTATTCACAGCTACCTCGGCGGTATGTGTGACGGGTCTTGTTGTTCTAGACACATTTTCAGCATGGACAATGTTTGGGAAGGTTGTCATCATTACACTGATTCAGATCGGTGGTATTGGTTTCATGACCATCACAACCACGTTGTTTATATTACTTGGGAAAAAGATTGGTCTTAAAGAGCGGTTGATTATTCAAGAAGCACTTAATCAATACACCATATCTGGTATGGTGAGACTAAGCCGGAATATTATTCTTGGTACATTTATTATAGAGGGGTTGGGTGCGATTTTCTTGACATTCAACTTTTTACCTGAGTATGGTTCAGATGCAGTTTTCATGGGTATATTTCATTCTATATCAGCATTTTGTAATGCGGGGTTTGATATTATAGACGGGAGCAGCTTAACGCCTTATATATCTAATGTAGTTGTTAACATTACCGTCATGTCCCTGATTATTTTTGGGGGATTGGGTTTTACAGTTTGGCTGGATTTATTGCAAACAACAAAAGAAAGGCTTAAATATAAATGGCGTTCTATAACTTGGTTTAGAAAGCTTTCATTACATACTAAGATAGTACTAGTCATGACCACTGGATTAATCTTAATTGGTGCGATTTTCTTCTTCTTATTAGAATATTCAAATCCTGGTACCCTAGGAGATTTATCCATAAAAGAGAAGATACTTGGTAGTTTTTTTCAATCAGTGACTACAAGAACTGCGGGATTTAATACAATCCCGCAAGAGAATATGTCTTTTGCATCTCAGTTCATGACCATTATGATGATGTTTATTGGTGGGTCACCTGGTGGAACTGCAGGTGGTGTTAAAACGGTCACAATGGGTGTTATATTTTTAGCGGTTGTATCGGTAGTACGTGCAAAAGATGATGTTGAAGTATATGGCAGACGAATCTCATGGGATATTATCAAACGGGCACTAGCAGTTGTCGTCATCAGTATTACCCTTGTATTCTTGGTTACAATGTCACTTACACTAACAGAGTCAGGTAGCTTTATAGAAATATTATTTGAGGCAGTATCTGCATTTGCTACTGTAGGGCTTACCGTTGGTGCTACTGCAAAACTCACAGTTATCGGAAAGTTAATCATAAGTGTCGCTATGTTCATTGGTAGACTCGGACCAGTTACAATTGCCGTAGCAATCACAATGAGAAGCAACAAAAAAGCTAAAGTAATGGTAAAATACCCAGAAGAAAAAGTCATGGTTGGCTAGTGGAGGTTCATAATGGATAAGAAGGATTTTGTAGTATTTGGTTTAGGAAAATTTGGTAGAAGTGTTGCAATGACACTGGCAAAGAATGATTGTGATGTGCTTGCTATTGATATTAAAGAAGATGTGGTTCAAGAAATTGCGGACAAGGTGACCCATGCAGTTCAAGCTGATGTAACAGATCAAGAAGCGCTACACGCACTTGGCGTGCGTAATTTTGACGTTGCTGTCATCGCCATATCCAATAATATGCAAGCGAGTATCATGGCTACGATATTAGCTAAAGAACTTGGCGTACCATATGTACTCGCAAAAGCACAAAATGATATCCATAAACGTGTGCTTGAAAAAGTTGGTGCAGATGTTGTTGTATTCCCAGAAAGAGAAATCGGTGTAAGAATCGCTAATAGTCTTATATCTGAGCGATTTGTTGAGTATATTGAACTTTCAGATGACTATAGCATAGCTGAGATTACATGCTTAGAAGAATGGGATAGCAAGTCACTTATTGAGCTCAACATGCGAGCTACCTATGGAATGAACGTTATGGCGATTAGAAAAGGCACGGATCTTGTCGTCACACCTGGTCCTAATGAAATACTTTACAAAGACAATATATTAGTAGTTATTGGAAGAAACGATCATATTCAGAAGTTTAGCAATAGGGAAGAATAGTATGATTACAAGTGTTCAGAATGGTCAGATTAAAAGAGTCATAAATCTGCAAAAAAAACATAAATCAAGAATTGAAGAAAAAGCCTATGTTGTTGAAGGGATTAAAATGGTGGAAGAAGCGCCAGATCATATGATAGAGAAAATATTCATTAATGAGTCTCTATACGAAAGCAAACCCGCCATCGCCTTGAATCGTAACTTTGAAGTGGTGACGGATGAAGTGATGAAAAAAATGGCAGATACGGTCACACCTCAAGGTGTTATGGCAATTATCAAGATGAATGGGTATGATTTTGAAAAAGTCATTTCAGAAGACACTTGCATGATCATAGGAATAGATGCCATTCAAGATCCTGGTAATCTAGGTACAATCATCAGAACAGCGGAAGCAATTGGGGCAACTTGCATAATCACGTCTGCAGGCACTGTAGATGCCTATAATTCAAAAGTTCTCAGAAGCACAATGGGTGCTATATATCACATGCCATTATTTAACCAAGTGGATCTAAATGCCTATCTTAAAGAATTAACCAATCAACAGATTCAAATCTATGCAGCCCATCTAGAAGGTGATGATTTTTATCATCATACAGACCTGACAAAGTCACTATGTTTTCTCATAGGAAATGAAGGTCATGGATTATCTAAAGGAATCAGTTCATGGGCTACCCAGTTAGTCAAGTTACCTATGGTAGGCAAATCAGAATCGCTTAATGCTTCGGTTGCTGCAAGTCTCCTTATGTATGAAGCATATCGCCAGCGTTCTATGTAATAGAGCGATCAATTTACAACCAATCCGTTCACAGAATGTTTACAACTTTAGTAGGTAAAAAGGAGTATACTTGAAATAGGTCAATAGTCACGGTAGTCACGGATTGGAAGTGATGTTATATGAAAACAGGTTTAATAACTAAAATTGATAACGATTACTTGTTAATTATGAGAGATGATATGACTGTAGAGCGTTTGAAGCTACGGAAACATGCATCAATAGGCACAAGAATCCAGTACAATCAGCGAGACTTATATAAAGGGTTCAAACAATTAAATTACAAAAAGATAGTAACAACAATGGCTTTGTTGGTAGTTATGATGCTTACAACTGTAGTTGTGTTTGCACAGGACAGAACAACTGTTGTCAAAGCAGTTGTATCCATTGACATTAACCCGAGTGTTGAGTTGATGTTGAATGAAGATAGCGAAGTTATAGATTATAGAGAGATGAACAAAGATGCTTATAATGTTGTGAATCGAACCATCGTAGGTATGTCCATTGAGGACGCATTGACCCATATTATTATTAATGCTCAAAATGGTAATTATCTCATTGGTAAAGATACAATTCTAATATCATCAGTTCTTGAAGACAATCAATTAGATACATTTGATAATACGCTTGAATCTCGAATTAATCAATTTGTTGAAAAGAATAAGTATAAATATGCCTTTTACTATATGCCCCTGGAGTCAAGCTACAACAATGATGATCGTAAAGTTTCGTTAGGAAGAAATGCCTTATTAAGTATAAATGACGAAAAAAGTGTTGAATCTATGTCTGTTGAATCACTTATTGATTCAATGAACGAAGACTTTAGAGCAAAGATTAAATTAGTGGAAGCAGATGAAGATGCGGTTATTTTGGTTGGAATGGATAATCAAGCTGAAACGCCTCTGAGTGACACAGGACTTAATTTGTCTGAAGTACCGTCTCGTTATGAACAGATACCTGTTATAGAGGATGATAAGACCTCAGATATTCTTATAAAAGAAGAAGATAAAATCGAAAAAGAAGACATCAAAGATGAAGAGAAAGCAGTAGCTGAAGAGCTGAAAGACGAAGAGAAAGCA
>JAQICP010000562.1 GCA_027858555.1 Vallitaleaceae bacterium | reverse complement strand
ATTACCACACTGGTAACTAGCATGCCAATAATTAGTATAAATAGCCACTGGTTCTTATACACGACCGGATAAAATAGACTCACTAGCCCAATTATAAGGTAGGCACTAGCCCCAATAAGTATGGCTATTCCAAGTGCATGTAACAAGCTCTCAATATAGAGCTTCGCCCTAAGGGGTCGAATAATCTTTTTGATATGAGGATTTTTCTTTATTCTTTTCATATAATCACCCTCTATTTTACTTTTGATAATCTGTTTTTACTAAGCAACAATAATAATCCTGATAACATAAGTGCAAATATCACATTGGAAAACCAAGTAATAGTTGATACCTGGGCACCATAGCCACCAAACATATATAGAATACCGCCAACAGACGGGTCATCGTATAGCATGGTTATCAAACCATAAAATGGATTTGGTACAAAACAGATGTTAGCCACTTTTATTAAAAACGGTTGAATCTGAGTATAGTCTGTGATGAAAATTGATGCAATCGAACCCGTAATAAAATATATGATAAATGTACCAACATATAGAAAGCTAGTTACTAAATAAGTCATAATAATGGCCGTAATGCTTTTTTTGAATCTGACTGAAAAATAAAATCCAATGACAGATACCATAAAAGCGGAGACCATAAAATACAATATAATAGCTAAAATCTCGAGTATACTAACACCTCCGTACAAGAATACAATCCCCATAAAAGGTAATGTAGCAATTACAATAAGTAGTATAAAGGATAATCAAGAAAATATTTTACCAAAAATAATCTTCCATGGTGAAATATCGGTACAGAGCATCAAGTCCAGTGTCTGCCGTTCTCTCTCTCCACTGATACTTACTGCTGAAATAGCTGGTAGCATCATCATCAATATAATAAACTGAGCGGTAGCGATTACATGATAGATACTAACCGCTACTTTTGGGTTAAAGTTATTTTGATTGGTCAAGAAAAACACAACTACAATCAAACTCATGATTAATAAATATACCATCAGTAGCATCGATGTTTTAACCGTACGCATCCGTGTTTTAAGTTCTCTCTCTAGTATTGGATTAATCACTAGCTTCACCACCCTCTTCAGTAATATGCATAAAGATTGACTCTAAGCTGCCACCTGCCTCTTCAAAATGGATTACCTTAATGCCATTTTCTAATAACTGTTGTAATAACATGTATTTATCCTCGTCATTGCCGCTAAATGAGAATTCAACCAACCCGTTAGCTAAAACCACTTGACTGACCAGGGGTTGTTCTTTTAAGAATGTGCGAATTAAAGTCACATCTGTTAATGCTTTCACTTTAATCTTGCTTAGATGTTTCATCTGATTTTGAATATCCATAACAGAACCACTGCTTACCATCTTACCATTATGGATGATGCCTATGGATGTGCATATCTCAGCAAGTTCAGATAAGATATGAGAACTTATAATAACTGTCTTACCCATATCTTTTAGATCCATGAGTACTTCTCTCATCTCGACTCTAGCCCTGGGATCAAGCCCCGATGCCGGTTCATCCAGTATGAGTAAGCTTGGGTCATGAACCAAACTTCTTGCCAAACATAGCCGTTGTTTCATCCCTCTTGAAAGATGATCGACGTAAAATTCTTTTTTATTCGATAAATTAACCAGTTCCAACAAAGAATCTATGATAGCCTGTCTTTCATTAATGGGTATCTCATGTAACCCACAGTAAAAATTCATGTATTCGGAAACTTTCAAATCGTCGTATACACCAAAAAAATCGGGCATATAGCCGATATGCTTTTTAGCTAGTCTAGGGCTTTTTGCAACATCTACACCATTGATGTACACTGCTCCTGAAGTAGCGCCAAGTAGGCCACAGGCTATCATCATAGTAGTTGTTTTGCCTGCACCATTCGCGCCTACAAACCCATATATCTCACCTGCATTCACTTCAAAAGAGATATTGTCAACTGCTAAAAATTTACGGTACTTTTTAACCAGGTTCTCTACTTTTAACATTATTCGACTTCCCCCTTTACAACACCCTCTATCTGAATCTGGATACTAGGCAATAGCATCTCAACATACCCTTGCTGTGAGTCATATTCTATAAACCTGGTATCAATACGGATCACAATCTGATTGCCATCCTTTAGATTGTCATCAGACATTGTTGAGATATCTTCTGTGAAAGGCACAAAATCATCATTTGCTTTGGAGTAGATGGTGACCACCTGTCCTGCTAGACCCGCTCCACTACCTTGCTTATTGTAGTAATTATCAACATCAGTAATCATAGGCATCTCGATATACAGCTTTTCAAGGTCAATGTCTACTGGCAACTCATAGGTTAGTTCAATAATACCAAACTCATTAATATAGTAAAGCTGGTCATAAGCATTGTAATCAATATAACCATTACCCTTAAAATTCTCATCATATGATAACACTACTTTTGGTTGAATGGTCTGCTTGTCGAAAACAACTGTACTACCAGGCTCATAATTAATTGATGTATTGATTTCAATTATATTTGTGTGAAAACTTTCAAAATCACTATCATTAATCACCAGTTCATAACCAATGTCATCCCTGTTAATGGCAGTCAATGTCACTTTAGAAGAATTTTGTAATATCATGCTCGGGTCATAATTACCGCCATATTTCATATTAAGTATGTCCCTTAATGGGTAATCATCTGCCAGATTGGTTGTTTTTGTAATCTGTCCGTAATTCATATAACCAAAACGGCTTTCATCAAATTCATAATATGAAAGAAAACTGATATTACTAAGGCTTTCTGTCTTATTAATTACCTGTCCCGGTTCTATGGTGCCAAGGTCGACGTAGTAATTGCCCCATTTTATAAAAGCATATTCTAGCGCAATTGGCAGATTATTGCTAACTTCAATCACAAGCTCAGAACCTTGAACACTGACGTTCACCATATCATTGGCATTGAAATCAATGGTCTTTGTAGCTTCCATGTAATTGCCATCCCAGACAGCGGCATCATAAATCGTATAATTGATTCTCTTTCCTTGAGTAATCTTAGCTACTGTCTTAGGTGCAGCTTCAGCATCGTAATAGCCATAGTAATCATCGAAATTATTAGAATTTATTTCAAATGCATCTTCTCTATCCCAACTAATGGTCAAATCACCTTTTTTATTACTTAGCACGCTCATGTAAGTGTCCACTTTTGCAATACTATCCCCGTCTTCATAGGTAATGGTGGATATATTATTGGTAATAGGTTTGGTATATCTTGTCGTAAAACCGATTAAGAAAAACGCTAACACCGAAACTACTGAAAGCGCAGGAATGATCCACCACATAGAAGTACGTTTGTCTTTTTTCTTAAGTATGAAGTATAGAAGCGGTCCGGTTCCAATGATATAAATGCCCAGCACAATAAGCATAACCATATAAGGTGCATTATTCCGTGATGGCACATTCATCAGGTAATTTTGATATTGATAAAAATCCTCATAATAATAAGCCTCAGCCGCTGTCTTGTTTACCATACTACTCATCATATCTTCAAATAATCTAGTTTTCCCACTCCAGCTATTTAATGGTTCAGTGCCAAAATCAACAGCTAATTCAACAATTTTACCAAGTCCGGTGCTTTTGTAATAACCTAAGTTGATATCACTTAGACTCATGACTTTAACTCTTTCATCTATATCAATTGTTGGGTCAACTTCTGCAAGTATGACAGACCCACCAACAGGCATATCATCATACAGCATATCAAAATCAACTGCTTTAGTATCTATGAACTTAACGATATTGAACTTGTCATCTATCAACTGCTCCATCTTTTGAAACTGGTTGCCAGATTCTATTACCAGTATCCCGCCACTCTGGGTCCAATTCAATAAGGCTGATATATGATCATCCGATAATGTCAAATCATCTATCCTTCCAATATATAAATAATCAAAGTAACTTAACCTTTCCGGTGTTAGCACACTGGAATAGCCATCTAAAAAAACAGCTTTAGGTGACATGGAATCTGTGTATGGTTCATCAACTACAGGCATGGTGGATGAATAGGCCCGCATTGGATAATAATCATAATTACCTTTTTGATTTGTATTCAAATAACTTAAATTACCCAAAAAACGGTACTGGTCAACCTCACTGGTTATAACACCGATTGCCGCACTCTCAGGTGAGTATACTTCATTTATTTTTATAGTTTCTTCGTATAGTGTTTTTTTACCTGAAACAATCGCTACATCAAAAGACCTTTGTATGGTGAGTAGTGGTACCGTGAGTGAAATAGTCTTTGTTGAGTTGTTAGCAATATCGAATGCCTTAGCATATATGGTAAGATTACCATCCGTTCCTTCGATGTATACTTGAATTTCACCCGAAAAATCCTCTCCATGGTTTGTAACCGTAAAATCAACCGGATTACCTTCACCGATCTTTCCAGTTTTATCATATCCAAGTTCTACTTGAACCTCTAAATCCTCTTCATTAATAGCCAATAATTGGCTAGACATAACAAAAATTAATAGACCAAAAATCAATAAGCCCTTTAATAAATAATTTCTGAAACCCATCTGTTTCTCCCATCTTAAGTATATTCACTTTATTCATCTTAACAATAATAATTCATACTCAATTAGACGTCATCTGTCTATGATATGTTCCCTTACTTTAACAATTGTATCATGACGGTATCTTAAATCAATAGGGTTAATTAAATTCTAATAATCAAGTATGGCCGTTATCTCTAATGGCATAATTAAAGGATGATTCTACTAGAAAACCACCCTTTAATATCTATCTAGTTTTCCTATGCATTTTCACTTAGCCAAGCCACAACTTCTTCTCCATGTCCGTCAGCCTTAATATTATAATAAGCTTTCATTACAACGCCATCTTCATCAATAATAAAGGTAGACCGAATGATACCCATATACACTTTGCCATACATCTTCTTTTCACCCCATACGCCATACATTTGGGCCAGTTCATGAGTTTCATCTACGAGGAGATCAAAGTTCAGTTCATATTTATTACAGAAATTCCTATGTGATTTTTGTTTGTCAGGGCTAACACCTAGGACAACTACACCTCTATCTTTAAGTTCTTTATTGTGATCTCTAAAGCTTTTAGCTTCAATGGTGCAACCAGGTGTATTATCCTTAGGATAAAAATATACCACCACTTTCTTTCCTTTTAAAGATTTTAAACTTACAACTTCACCGTCTTGATTGGTTTCATCAAACTCTGGTGCCTTATTGCCTTCTATTATCAAATGCGTCATCCTTTCAAATACTAATTATACTTC
>JAQICP010000506.1 GCA_027858555.1 Vallitaleaceae bacterium | reverse complement strand
TGAATCCATTTTGTATGACTGGTGAATATTTCATATCATTCACTTTCGCCCATATGATTGTCTTCTCAACAGGTAATAATTTAACTGCAAATTCATTTGCATATTCAACTATCTGCTGGATATCAAAACGACCAGAAAAAAACTCGATAGCACTTATTAGTCCTGTGTATCTGTCCTCTTTCTCTTGATATGATCTAATGATACTATTAGTTTCAGAAGAACTCATATGTACCTCCTAATGGGATCCTAGTCTTTATGCATCTCACCATCTAAATAGTAAAAAGACACAGCTAATTTCTCTTCTTCTACAATATGCTCCGCCTCTGATTTTATCTTCAGGTGTACATTGGAATGCATATATTTTGTTGCAGTTATCTCACCTTCTCCTTTAGTATGAAGATAAGAAATATATTTCTTTTTTTGCACATAGAACAATTGCAAGTTCTTTTTGTTTTTTTGATAATCATCCTCTATAAGATGATATGCTTCTAATTGTTTAGCATCCATATTATGAACATCATAAACTGCCAATTGTTGTTTTAGGAAATTAGTTCTATCTTTTGACTTTTCTATTAAAACATTGATTTGATCATACTGTGCTTTCATATCTTCACGAACAAAACCACTAACATTAATTTTCGTATAGATATCAGCTCTGCTCCCTATCTCGCCTGCAAGAACACGTATCTGAGCATCAATAGTGCCACCAATAATTTTACTATTATAGGATTCCAACACAACTTCCTTGGCTGTAATATTACAGTTCATAGCATAGTAACCTATATTAACCGTGCCCTTGCACTCAATGGTACAATCTGATGCAAACTTGGTATATAAGTCGCCATTACAGATGATTTTAGCCTTATTCTTCCCCGCTATGCCACCACGGATATAGATGCTTCCATCTTTACTTTCAATAGTATCGACACCACCAACACCCATCTGTCCCATTACCTGTATATCATTATCAGCTATAATACTGAAATTATCTTCAACTGAGTCTTTTACTTCCACAAAACCATCGAAATCAATATTACCTGTTTCAAAAGAAACACGGCCTTTTATTTCCAGATAATTGCACACACTAACAATACCATTCTCATAAACAACTGCGCCAATTTGTTTAGAAAATAGTAATGTCTTTTTACCTTCGGCGTCTACTACTTCTTCAATAGACTTTTTATCATACTTTAATGATTCTGTTCTGCCTGGTTGAGCTGGTATGACTTCACCATATACTGTCTTACCTGGAATTCCATAGGTAGGTTCTATTCTCTCTCCAACCCACTCGCCACGATTAACTTTGTTAATTAGATTTAATTCATAATGATTAACCTTACCATCTTGAAATATCTCTGGTTGTAGATCTTTAATCTCATAGTAAATAACGACCGCATCTTCGCCTCGGACTGGTAGCAACCCTTCGGCTACTATAATTTTCTCATTTGGCTTTATTGATTTAATTAATTCATTAAGATTAAAGCCATACTCGATCTGATTTTGATTACTCATAATCACAATTTTCTCAAGTATAACTTTCTTATCCGTTTTATTAAACTCATCATCAGACATGTTAATAATAACATATGCTTTTAGGCGGTCGCCACTTACACTAATTTCAAGAACAGGCTTTAAGTCACCGATTAAAGTTATTTTTAGCTGTGCTGTAGTTATTGCTTCTTTCAAAGAAACAAATTCTGTAATCTTCACTCTAGGAAATCCGCTTAATACATCATTAAGCTGCCCAATACTATAGCCCTTTTTGAGACTTTTGCAAAAACTTGGTTGCCCTCAATGATTAATTGAATATTATCGTTAGAGTATATTATGTTTTCATACAAGTTTTTCGCCTCCAAAATATAGCCATCTATATATTGATTATATGCGTAACGCGTTAAAACATCAACATATTCATGAATTAATGATAAAAACATGCTAGTAATCAATATTTATTTGCATTTTTCTATTAATTATATAAATTATCTCTGATTAATTGGCGTATAACTTTTTCTTGGCTCTACACTATTGTAAGC
>JAQICP010000466.1 GCA_027858555.1 Vallitaleaceae bacterium | reverse complement strand
TTCAGAAAGAGCTAGGGATGCATATAGCTTTTGAAAGTAGGATTCACCAGGTTAGTAAAGAATCCCCTTTTAACCACAAAGAGAATTGTTTGTTGCACATTCCTAAAAACTTACCTTATCCAAGTTATAGTGATAAGAACTATCTGATTGAGATAGGGAATAAGATAGAGGCTTTAGTCAATGCATCTAATGGACATGCGATGGTGTTATTTACATCATACAAGCCCTTGAAGATTGTATATGAGAATCTGAAACATAGATTATCTGATTATGAAATGATTTTAATGTCTAGGGGAAAGAAAGATTCCATTAATAGGTTCAAACAATCAAAGAATGGCGTTTTGTTTGCTACAGGTAGTGCATGGGAAGGTGTAAATATACCAGGTGACCTTTTGTCTCATCTGATTGTTGTTAACCTTCCATTTCCAATACCAGATCCAATAAGTGAATATGAGAGAACTATGTATTCGAGTATGGAATCCTATATTGATGCAGTAGTTGTTCCAAAGATGCTGATTAAGTTAAGACAGGGTATAGGTAGGTTGATTCGTAGAGAAACAGATAGTGGTGTTATTTCGATTTTGGATGCTAGAGCAGGAAAAGAAGGAAAATATCATGGTCAAGTGATTCAAGCATTACCTGATTGTAAGCAAGCAGTGAATATTAAAAATGTAAAAGACTTCTATACTAATATGAAGTCTTCAGACTTTTATAGGAATGAAAAATAGATTAAAGAGGGGTGAAATAATAATGAAGGAGATACCAGTTTGGGAAAAAGCAAATCTTAGTATAGAAGAAGCTGCGGTATATTTTGGAATAGGAAAGAACAAGTTACGAGAGTTAACCAGTGAAGAAGATTGTACATATGTATTTTGGTGTGGCAGCAAAAGGTTGATTAAGAGAAAAGTGTTTGAGAAGTACCTAGAGAAGGTATAATCAATCTAGAAATTAAAATGGACGAAACATAGACTTGGAAAGTACGTTAATACTATAATTAGTATTAGATTTGTACTTTCCTCGTTGTTTAAGGAGAGATAGATATGGCGAATGCAAGAAGAAAAGATAGTAAAAAAAGAGTTCTGAAGGAAGGTGAATATCAGAGAGAGAATGGATCTTTTGAATATAGATGGAGAGATAAAAAAGGAAAACGTCATTATGTTTATGCTAAGACATTAAACGAACTGCGTGACAAAAAGCAAGAAGTGTTAAAGGATGCTTTTGATGGACTACAGGTTGTAGATAAGACGATGACAATTAATGATGTTTACGAACGTTGGACGGAGTTAAAGCGTGGTTTAAAGCATAATACATTTCAAAATTACAAGTACATGTATACACAATTTGTTGAACCAGATTTTGGACAAAGCAGAATTCATGATCTTAAGAGAAGTGATGTGAGAGCTTTCTACAATTACCTTGCAGATGAGAGAGGGCTGAAAACCTCCACAATTGATTGTGTACATACTGTTCTTCATCAAGTACTAGAGTTAGCTGTTGAAGATGATTATATGCGATATAATCCATCTGATAATGCACTAAAAGAGCTAAAGAAGGCGCATAATAATGACGGTCAAAAAAGAAAAGCATTAACCATTAAAGAACAAGAGCTATTTGTCGAGTTTTTAAAGAAGCCAGGCCAGTATAATAGATGGTACCCGATTTTTGTGGTTCTGTTATGGACCGGAATGCGTGTAGGTGAAATTACTGGCTTACGCTGGTGTGATATTAATCTTGAAGAAGGATCAATAAGCGTGAACCACACTTTAGTGTATTATCAGAAGGGTGATAAGAAAGGGTGTGGATTCGCAGTGAATTCACCTAAGACAAAAGCCGGCAGAAGAACGATTCCTATGATGCCAATCGTAAAAAGAGCTTTTTTACAAGAGAAGAAGTATCAGATGGATTGTGAAATCAAATGTAATGTTTCTGTTGATGGATATTCGGATTTTATATTTGTTAATCGTTTCGGTGGAGTACAACAGCAAGGAACACTTAACAAAGCACTTAGAAGAATTATAAGAGATTGCAATTATGAAGTTTTAGAGAATGGTTTTGATGAAGACACTATTACACTTCCTAGATTTAGTAATCACTCATTGAGACATACGTTTACAACAAGAATGTGTGAAGCAGATATAAATATTAAAGCAATGCAAGATATTTTAGGTCATGCTGATGCAGAAACAACGCTTAATATATACACAACTGCGACAACAGATTTAATGCGTGAAGAAATGATTAGCTTAATCCAATATTTTAGTGATTATGGAAAAGTAAGTATCGGATAGTTACTTTGCTGAAACTTACCACCAACTTACCATCAACTTACCACCAGATATAACAACTTTTAATAACTTATGTATTGAGTAGATTTTCATTAACCACGGGTTAATAGCATGTAAGAGGTAATAAGAGGGTATAAAAAATTGGGAATGATTTTCCAACAATGAAAAATAAGGCTGACTAAAGCCCGTAAAATCAAGGGTTGCGGTGTGGAAACACCAAAACTTACGACCAATTAAATAAGGATTAAACGCTATATAGATAACGGTAGGAGATCAATCCTACCGTTTTTTTGTTTTCAAGAGTATTAATATAACGGTTCAACTGAGTTTAGTAAGTTACATTGAGTGATAAGTAAATTTTGGATATATTGTTTTTTAGTATTACAGAGATGCTAATAATAACATGGAAGAAAAATATAAGCTATATCAAATAAAGACTTACAACATAGTTTTGTGTTGTAACTCTTTAACTTAATTATTAAATCTTATTTCCATCTTTATCAACAAAATACCCTTCGAATCTACAATCAAATACATTAGCAATCTCATCAAGCTTATTCGTGGAAAAGTTATCCCTTTTTAGTTTGTTTGCCATGTTCTGATTTGAAGTTTTTAATCGAGTACTTAATTCGATAATCGTCACATTCTTTCTCTTCAAGAGAATTCTAACTTTTTCACCCATTGACAAATTCATATTATCACCTACCTAGGTTGCATTGGCGAGCAGTAACCATAGGTTACGACCAGCCTAAAAAGATAATACATTATTTGGTGAATCCAGTAATATGGTGTGGAAGTAAAAGGCTTACAAAGCGAAAGTTATTAGATAAGCACTTAGAGAAAATGTATTCTGTTTAGATGGTGAAAATTGAGAGTGCTGGAATGACTGTAGTCCATACCTGCATTTTGTCGTCAATGATGAATAGTGTAAAAAGGATCTGAAGTATAGTTACAACCCACATAACGATTGTCATAACCTGGTTAATTCGGACGGTTCTATTAATTGCTCAGGTACTTTGCATTTTGAATGACCTCCAATAAGATGAATAGTATTTAATAAATATGATTAGATCATGCATAGAAGTTTTGGAAAAGTAAAGTATCTGGTGATGTTATAAGCGTACTACAATTAAAGGAATAGTAGGAGTTGACCAATGTCAGTGTAAGTGATTATCTTAAGACTAAGTTAATTAAGTCTAAATAGATATTAGAAGATAAGTCAGTATT
>JAQICP010000456.1 GCA_027858555.1 Vallitaleaceae bacterium | reverse complement strand
GGTGCTGTGTCCGAGTAATGACTTAATGGTATAGATATCAGTACCATTCTCTAGAAGATGGCTGGCAAAGGCATGTCTATTATGTAGAGCTCTACATAATAGGCATTATGTGGAGTCTTTTATTATGGTGAGTAAATGGCCCTATGCCTTATAACTTCATCAGTCCCTCTTGGAACACTCACCATAATACTTCATAATAAACTTATCAAATCATTGAAAGGAGTTTATTATGAAAGACTTGGAAAAAGTTAAAAACACGACAACAACAATCTGCCAAGAACTAGAAAACCAAGGTTATGCTACCAGTACCATAAAAATTTACAGAATGATTTACAACGGTCTGATCAGATATATGTCTGATCAGGAGATAACAGATTTAAACGAAACGGTATGCTTGAAATACCTATATCGACGGACTGGATATAAAAAAGATGGACTTTATGGCAATGGAAATCGTAAGGTCAATCGAGTAATGAAACCGCTTGAGGTCTTGATTTATTACTTGAATTACAACAAAGTTGAGTATCGAATGCGACCAAAATCGGCCCCTTATACTTGTCCTAAACAATTTCTCGATGAATATATTTTATTTCAAGAAGAACTCGAAGAACGCCATAATGCTGTAGCAACAATCAAATCCAACATTCAAAAAGTAGAAAAGTTTCTAATATTCTTGGATCACGAAGGTATTCAAGATTCAAAGTGCATCAATCCTTCAACAATTACAAAGTTTCTTGCATCCTATAAAGACAATAAGCCAAGGTATATTAATACGATAATCTATGTTTTACGAAATTATTTAACCTACCTGTATATCGATGGTTTTACTGATGATAACAAAAGTGCATCATTACCTAAAATGCGAATCATGCGAAATGCATTCATACCTTATGTATGGAAACATGAAGATGTTAAAAAGCTACTTGATATCATAGACCGAGAAGATTTAAAAGGAAAAATGGACTATGCTATCATATTGTTAGTTGTCAGACTTGGTTTACGTGTTAGTGATATTCGAAACCTGAAGTTTTCTAATATTCATTGGAATAGAAAACTAATTATACTGGATATGGTTAAGACCAAGGAAAGAATTGAGCTGCCTCTATTAGATGATATTGGCTGGGCAATCATCGATTACTTAAAGAACGGTAGACCAAAAACAAAATGTGCTCGTATTTTCGTCCGTCACCGTGCACCTTATGGTCCGGTTGGTGAAAATGAAAGTTTTTATCGTGAACTACATCGATATATGGTTGCTGCAGAGATCTCAATGCCCTTGGATTCTCATTGTGGTCTGCATTCGCTGCGAAGTACTTTAGCAAGGAATATGCTTGAAGCAAAAACACCATTACCTATCATCGCTGAAACACTTGGTCATAAAAGTATTCATACAACAAGCATTTATCTAAAGATAGATTTGGTAGGTCTTCGTAAATGCGCGCTTGATCCTGAGGAGGTGTTCCAATAATGAAGGAATCCTACATATGGAAAAGTGATCTTGCTGAATTAATCCAAATTTTTTTAACAGAAAAGCGGTTGTGTGGTTTTAAATTTGAGCCACAGGAAAGAGAACTCAGACATTTCGATGAATACTATTTTCAAAATGGTTACAAAAGTGTAAGAATAACCAAACCTATGATTAATAACTATATATACGAATCCGTCTTTGACAGACAAGCAACGTATTACCTGAAAGAGCGAATACTTCATGAGTTTAGTAGCTTCTTGAAATCCCATGGTTTTATGACCTATGTTGTTCCTATAAAGTCAAGAAACTTAAAGAAATCATCATATTTACCTTATATATTTTCAAAAGAAGAACTAAAACGTTTTTTCACTACAGTTGATAGCCACCCTAAAACCTCGTTTACCAATAGGAACATCATTGACCCTGTTCTATTTCGACTGTTATACGGATCAGGGTTAAGAATTTCAGAGGCTTTAAGTCTTCATTGTAAAGATTATGACTTTTCAAGTGCTACTTTAACATTACATAAGGCTAAAAATAATAAAGACCGGTTAGTACCCATCTGCAATAGTTTAAATGAAAAAATACATACTTTTTACCTGACAAACCATAAATTTAGTAATAATCTAACGATATTATTCAACAGTCCAACGGGCGGCAAACTTGATGTAAGCACTGCTTATTGTAGGTTTAGAGATTATCTTTTGAAAGCAGGAATTCCACATACTGTGAATGGCCCCCGAATGCATGATTTAAGGCATACATATGCTGTTCATTGTCTCAAACATTGGGTGCTATCTGGTGAAGAACTAACTAATGCACTTCCATATTTATCTGCTTATATGGGACATACTGACTTCAGAGCGACGCAGTACTATCTTCGCCTGACTGCTGACTTGTATCCTGATATTTTATCAAAAGTAGAAGCAGCATTTGGAGACGTCATACCTGAAGGATGTGATCAAGATGAAAGAGAATGATTTTTCAAGACATCTGACACAGTACTTTTCAGTATATTTACCGGCAAGGCTTAATGTTAGTACTAATACTATTCGGTCATATAAAGATTCTTTCAAGCTTTTTCTGACTTTTTGCGAGGAAGAAAAAGGTATTAAGATCGAAAAGATATATATAAAAACTCTAACCAATGAGCTTATTGAAGACTTTCTTGATTGGCTGGAAATTAAACGACATAATAGTATATCAACATGCAATCAACGACTAGCTTCAATACATTCCTTTTTACGATTTATACAAAAGGATAGCCTTGAAAATCTATACGAGTTTCAAAAGATACTAGCAATATCTTATAGAAAAAAACCTAAAAAAACAATACATTACCTGACAGCGGAAGAAATGAAAATTCTTCTTGAGCAACCGGATATACATACAAAAAAAGGACGAAGAGATCTTACTATGCTTGTTGTATTGTATGATACTGCTGCCAGAGTTCAAGAACTCATTGACCTGAAACGCAGAAATGTTAGGATATCTGATCCATCGGTAATAACGCTCCATGGTAAAGGTGATAAAGATCGTCAAGTCCCTGTTATGAGGAAATCACAAAAACTGATTTCTGATTATATGGACGAAACTTATAGGAATAATGGAGTCTCTATAGGAGAACTACCACTTTTCACTAACCAGCAAAAAAGACAACTTTCAAGATGGGGTATATCTTACATCATTAATAAATATGTAGAGAAAGCATCAAAAAACGAAGGTTTCACTGTAGATTTTCCAATAACACCACATATTTTTCGCCACAGTAAGGCCATGCATCTGTTGCAAGCCAATGTAAATTTGATATACATTCGTGACCTATTAGGGCATGTTGATATCGCAACGACAGAATTATATGCAAGGGCAGATATTGAGATGAAAAGGAACGCGTTGGAAGCTGCATATATTGACTTACATACTGAAAAAATGCCTAATTGGAAAAATGATATTAATTTAATGGAATGGTTAAACAACCTATGTGAATAAGTTGTTATGGTGAGTAATTAGGGATCAAACAATGGTTTATCAATAGTTCTAGCGATTTACTCACCATAATAAAACACTCCACATAATGTCTATTATGTAGAGCTCTACATAATAGGCATGCCTTTGCCAGCCATCTTCTAGAGAATGGTACTGATATCTATACCATTAAGTCATTACTCGGACACAGCACCTTACGGTCGACTGA
>JAQICP010000441.1 GCA_027858555.1 Vallitaleaceae bacterium | reverse complement strand
CTAAAAAAGAGGAGCATACCACAGTCTGTGAAAACGATTCGCGTGATTGTGATAGTAATAGTGGAAGTGATAGTCAAGATGAAGTGGAACAAGGTATTGAAGATGAACCAACACCTTGGGTTGTTGGTAGGGTCATATCAGCACATGCTAAACTATACAGCGTTATGACTGAAGACGGTGAAATAGTTGCAGAAGTCACTGGCAAATATGCTTACCAACAAGCATCACAAAACACATATCCTGCTGTTGGCGATTGGGTTGTGATGGATGTACAAGAAGGAAAAGGATTGATTCAAAAAACACTTTCTAGAAAAACTAAGTTCTCTAGAAAAATTGCAGGCACAGAAACAATTGAACAGATTGTAGCCGCTAATTTTGATACGGTTTTCATTGTTAATGCACTCAATAAAGACTATAATATTAGAAAGCTAGAGCGATATCTGGTTGTTGCGTGGGAAAGCGGCGCCAGGCCAGTTGTGATTCTATCAAAAGCGGATCTATGCAATGATGTAGATGATAAGTTGTTAGAAGTAGAAAGCATTGCACTTGGCGTTGACATTCATCCAATTAGTTCTATCTATGGAGATGGACTAGAGGACCTTAAAGTGTATCTGAAACCAGGTAAAACCGTCGTTGTTTTAGGCTCTTCAGGTGTTGGTAAATCAACATTGGTGAATACCCTTGCTGGCAATGATATACTGAAAGTACAAAAAGTTAGAGAAGATGATGATAGGGGTAGGCATACCACAACCCATCGAGAACTGGTATTGTTACCAGGGGGTGGGATGATTTTAGATACCCCTGGCATGAGAGAACTAGGGTTGTGGACTGGTAAAGAGGGACTTGATAATGTCTTTGAGGAGATTCTAACATTATCTCACATGTGTAAATTTACCGATTGCAGTCACCGAAGTGAACCTGGTTGCGCTGTTAGAGAAGCTATTGAAAACGGTACCTTAACCAAAGAGCGATTAGAGAGCTATGATAAATTAAAAAAAGAAGCCGCGTACATTGAACATAAACAGGTACGAAGAGCTAAGCTAGATGAAAAGCGACTCTCTCGAAATACGAACACAGTTCGAAATCGTATATCTGAGCATGATATGGTCTAAAGGAGAATAAAGATTTGAAAAAATTAGCTAATGTTTTAGAGCCCTATCAAGGGCTTAGAAAAGAAATATATATTATAGCTTTAGCAAGAACAATCAACGCCATGGGGGTTATGATTTTCCCTTTTTTAGCGCTCATATTGACTAAAAAGATTGGCATGACCATTGCTGAAGCAGGACTTTGGGTAACGATTGGTGGGGCTTTATTTATGCCGTCTAGTTTAATCGGGGGCAAGATATCGGATTCCTTTGGACGTAAAAAGGTTTTAGTCATATTTGAAACTATTGGTGCTCTTGGATATGCAACTGCGATATTAGTTGAGCCAGGTATGGTAATGATCTATATCCTACTATTCTCTAGCTTCATGTTTGGACTCGCTGGACCATCTCATGATGCCATGATTGGTGATCTGACAACACCAGAACAAAGACAAGGTGCTTATTCACTAGGCTATCTGGGATTCAATTTAGGATTTGCATTTGCACAGGTTTTAGGTGGGTTATTATTTGAAGAACATCTAAAATGGATGTTTGCAATAGATGTTATTACAGCGCTCATTGGGATAAGCCTGATACTCTTTTTTGTCAAAGAAACTTTGGGTAAAGACGAGATAGTCATAGCGAATAAGAAACTTGACATGGAGGAAAAAGTGGAGGGCTCAATACTTAGTGTTCTTAAAAAAAGACCCCTATTAATTTATTTCGCCCTTGCATCTTTTGGTTATAAATTCATCTATTCAGGGTGGAGTTTTGTCATGCCACTGCATGCAGAAGCTAATTTCCCTGGAGATGGAGCATCTATATATGGTAAGCTGGGTTTTACCAATGCTCTAATAGTAGTTATTATGACACCTATACTGACAATGCTTTTTAGAAAAGCATCTAATTTAAGACGCATTATATTTGCAGGCATTCTATTTACAGTTGGGTTTGGTTTGCTTGGATTCATTTCAGTACAATTAGCATTTTTCATATCGGTGGCTATTTTTACACTGGGAGAAATATTGGAAGCGGTTAGTGGTATGCCATTCATTATGAATCATACACCTGCTTCACATAGAGGTCGTATGAGTTCAATACTGCCAATCATAATGGGACTTGGGTATACAGTAGGACCAATTGTGATGGGTAAGCTAATAGATAGCCTAAGCTTCAGTATAACTTGGTATATTATTGGGGGCATAGGAACAGTAGCTACAGGACTCATGATTGCACTTGAAATATACGAGAAGAAACATAGGGTACCCCCCATCATAATTGAGGGGGAGGTCCCAGAAATTATTGTGATTTAAATGTACGCAAAGTGCTTGTGGTTAGAAGCTTCGTTGTATGCGATTAATTATGGATACAACCATTTGGGCACACATCTGCACATTGATAACACATATGACAATTAATATCAGTAATCATGCCCTTTGACACATTGGTCTGAACATCAATGCTCATGGGGCATGTTTTATTGCATTTACCACATGATATACAAGCATCTGAATCGGCTTTTAATCTCAAGCCAGGTAGCTTGAATGTGAAACGAAGATTGTTGCCTATCTCCATGAATGGTGACATCCAACAGACATATTTACAAAAACTGCGTTGTCCTAGCGTCACATTAAGGATGAATATCAATAATATAACACTGAGGTAGACAATGACAATAATGTCGTCTAATATGGATATGCCTGATCCAGACATATAAAAGAAATTAATCGATTTAACGCCACCTGCTTTAATAAAAAACATGGCGATCAGACCAAGCCAGCTAACCCAGTAGATATATTTTATCAGCAGACCCCAATTTTTTGTTCTTGTTTTTCTTACAAATGGTTCGCATGATTCTTGTAACCCGCCAGCAGGGCATACCCAACCACACCATAACCGACCACCAAACAGAGTGACGAAAAAGAGTATACCAAAAACAATAAAACTGCCATTAATAATGCCTTCGTAAGCACCACCGATAATTAGCACTGGTGATAAGAAGTTAATGTAAACAGGAAAAAGTAAAAACAGTAAGAATACGATGGTTCTTCTAATTTTCTGACGTTTTTTCATAAGTCACCTCGGATATTTTTATTGGATTAGTTGTTGTGCCAAGTGTCATGTTTAATATGTATTCGATGCTGTTAATGGTTCTTCTCAGATAAGCGAGGTCTTCTAACTTGGTATAATTGGTATGGACCATTTGAGTGATGCCTCTGTATATGAGCTCTACAGTAAGGTCATCACATGCTTGATCGAATTCACCTGCCAAGATTCCCTTTTTAACAATTGTCTGTACTATGGGGAATATGTAGAGGTCTCTTGTTTGATGTGATAGCGTTTCAAACCACAGTGGCATGGGGTGGTCTGCAAAATAGCCCATTGCTTCAGGTCCTATTTTTCTATTTAGAAGCAATGTTGACATCATCAGTGACATCTGATAAGAAGGTGACGGAGTAGCCTCCAACTTGCGCTCTAGGTATGAAGACATCAGTTTGATCTGATGATTCAATAATTCTGATACAACAGTCTCTTTTTTATCAAAATAATAGAAAATACTACCTTTTGCAGTATGGGCTAACTTACAGATATCTTCAACCTTGGTAGCTTCGAATCCAGTTTGGAGAAATAGCTTGTGAGATGCCTCTAGTAACCGGTCTTTAGTTTTGATATGATCACCTCGGTTCGTTATATTTATAAAGATATAAGATAGTATTTACAGTTTGTTTATACTATCAATGGAAATCTGACCTGAGTCAATAATACCACTTAAACTGACTAGAGTCAATAGTTAATAATTGAAAAATCATGTTGGAGGACGAAAAACGAACATATTCTGAGAAGGAATTTATAGACTTGATGTGAAAACATTCACAAAAATTACTGAAAATTGCGATATAAAAAGCTATATAGGCTACTTGGAGGAACAATTCACGAGATTAAGTAGTAGTGAGGACTAATTAGGATAGCTCAAATATAACTTTTGAGAAATTGTGATTCCAGCAGACAGTCTAATAATCATCAAATAAAATATAGCATATGCTATATACAATTATTAGGATGAGTTATACCGTGAAAACTATAAAAATAGTATAAAAAAAATGAAATTTGCAGTTTTGTTCTTTTTGTAACCTATCAAAATGTTGTCGTTCATGATATAATCGACTGTGTTAAATGGTTAACAAAAAATGCAATGTACAAAGAGGAGTAAAAAAATGAAAAAGATATTAAGTTTATTATTGGTTCTTACATTATTAGTAACATTATTTGTTGGTTGTGGTAAAGAAGATGACGCAACAACAGATGCAACACCAGATGCAACACCAGATGCAGCAGCTGATGGCGATGCTGTTGACGCAGTAACAACTGCTTCAATTGTAGACAATGGCGATGCTGTAGTAGCAGGACTTAGTGCTGATGGAACATGGATCGTTGCTACACTTAACGACATCTCTACAGACAAAGAAATCGTAGTAGACGGTTTGTTCTACAACAAAGATGATGAGACATCTAATATTTATCGTAAATTAGGTCTTTATACACAAGATGAAGATCATAATATTACAGCTCAATTCTCATTAACAGCACCTAAAATGACTGTTAAAAGTGAAAACTTCAACCTTCAAGGTGGAACATTTGTTGGTGATGTATATGTTGAAGCTAATGGTTTTCAAGTTGGTAAATCAGCAACTGTAGATGGTACTATCTACTTTGCAAGCAAAGAAGCTCTTGACACATTTGTTTTAACTGATTCTTCAGTTGTTACAGGTGCATTAGTTGTTGATGGCGTAGATGTTGTTTCAACAGCTTCATTAGTAACTAGCGCACAAGATTTAATCAGTGCTTTAAGTGCTGACGGTACATGGATTGTAGCAACTTACAATAACATGGTAATTAAACAAGACTTAGTAGTAGATGGTTTATTCTACAACAAAGATGATGAGACTTCAGACATCTACCGTAAATTAGCACTTTATACACAAGACGAAGATCGTAACATCACAGCATCATTTACACTTTCAGCACCAACGTTAACAGTTAAGAGTGAAAACTTTAAGATTCAAGGTGGAACTTTTATCGGTGATGTAATTGTTGAAGCACCAGGTTTCACAATCAGCAAAGGTTCAGTAGACGGTAACGTATACTTTGCTTCACAAGAATTAATGGATTCAATGGTAGCTGATGAAACTGGTATTGTAACTGGTGTTATGGAAGTTCAATAGTTAAAGTAATCAGTCAAGCTGTCGCATTGCGGCAGCTTTTTTTGTATATACTAATACAAAACATATAATAGTAATGACGGATTATGATGTGTTTTCGTTAAAACAGTAAAATATCATTTAAATTGATAAGTGTATCATAGTATGATAGAGTGAAAGTATAAATGTATTAAAAACAGGAGGATGACATATTGTATAAGGCAAAAACAATTAAGGAAGCCGTTTGCATACTAAATTACATGATTAGTCAAATGGAGGGTAAAACACAACAATTACCTACACCCCAATACCCTATTCACAAAAATATGCTAGAATCATATGAAAAGATGTTTGAAAATCAAAAAGTCTTATCAGATACTGCTAGAGAATCTTTGGATATTGCAGTTTCATTGAGCGAATTTGACGTTATGATGAAACACTCTGCGGATAATTTAATCCGATTTTCCGAAGATATATCTATTCTGAGTGAATCGAACTTAGCTATTGTTGAAGAGACAACAGCAAGCATGAATCAGGTCAATCAAACTATTACGAATGCATCTACATCGCTTAATGGATTATTAGAGGAATCAAAAGATTTAGTGGATAATAATAAAAGTAGTATTGCAGATTTACTCAATGTTATTAAAATTAAGGAAGTTGTTATTAACGATGCAGAAGAAATGAAAGTTGAAGTTGATCAACTAATTGAATTGAGTCATAAGATTGAAGATATTGTAAATAGTGTAAGTCAGATCGCAGAACAGACTAATTTATT
>JAQICP010000431.1 GCA_027858555.1 Vallitaleaceae bacterium | reverse complement strand
CCCTTAATGCAGCGATTGAAGCAGCAGGTGCAGGTGAGGCTGGAAAAGGTTTTGCAGTAGTAGCAAATGAAGTAAAAGAATTAGCTAAACAAACAGCAGAAGCAACAGATAAAATTGGCGAACAAATCGATACCATGCAGTCCAATATGGCAGACGCCGTAACAGCTGTTGAAACGATTACCGATGTAATCAAAGAGATTATGTCAATTACTGGTACAATTGCAGCTGCAGTTACTGAACAAACAGCCATTACAGGTGATATTTCTAATTCGGTCGTAAGGGCGGCTGAAAAGCTGAATATGATTACAAAAGAAATCGGTGACTTAGCCATAAACTCCAACAATGCTGCAAGTAGTCTTGTTGAAGCTGCACATGGTGTAAATGAAATAGCAAAATCAACAATGGAACTAACGGTCTCATCGGTAACAGTAACTAAAAATACAGAATCCGCTTTTGAAAAAATACAAAAATTAACACAGACATCTAAAGAAATTTCAGAAGGAGCGGTCACCATATCTCGCAATACGCAGGAAATTACTAATTCGTTTAAAGTAGTTGCATCGGGGTCTAACGAAACAAGTGATTCGGCGAAAGAGTTATCTGAAGTAGCGAAGAAACTTGAATCTCTAGTTCGACAATTCAAACTATAGAAAGGTGAATTTATTATGGTTGGTAGGATTAATGTAAACGAAGAAAACTGTGTCGGTTGTAACAAATGTATTAGGAATTGCATGGCATTTGGAGCAAATATTTCCTATGTAACAGAAGAAGGTAATAAGGTCAAAATTGACAATGAGAAATGTATTTTATGTGGAAAATGTATTGAAGTGTGTGATCACGATGCAAGAGATTTCAGCGATGATACGGAGATGTTCTTTGAAGATTTGGAAAAAGGCAAGAAAATATCAGTCATAGCGGCACCTTCTGTACGGGTTAATTTTTTGAATTATGAAAAATTGTTTGGCTATCTGAAAGCAAAAGGTGTGAACGTCATTTATGATGTCTCCTTTGGTGCGGATATAACCACTTGGGCTTATTTAAAGGCCATTGAACAAAACAATCTCAAATCAGTGATTGCACAACCCTGTCCAGCGATTGTTGCTTATATTGAAAAATACAGGAATGAATTAATTGATAATTTAGCGCCGATTCATAGTCCGATGATGTGTACGGCGGTGTATCTGAAACGTTATGAAAATCACACTGAAAGTTTAGCATTCTTATCACCGTGTATTGCCAAAACCAATGAGATTAATGATTCAAATACTGGTAATATGATTGAGTATAATGTCACTTTCAGTAAATTAAGCGATTATATAGAAAATCATCATATAAAGCTGGATAATTATCCTAGTCATCCCTTTGAAGATATCGGTTCAAGTTTGGGATGCCTATTCAGCCGACCTGGTGGACTTAGAGAGAATGTTGAACAAAAAGTCAAAGGGGCATGGATCAGACAGATCGAAGGTCACGAACATGCCTATCATTATCTGGATGAATACAGCGAACGCGTTAAGCAGCGTAAATCGGTTCCCCTTTTAGTTGATATTTTGAATTGTCCTCATGGCTGTAGCATCGGTACGGCAACAACTAAAGAGATTCAAGTGGATGATGTAGATGAAATTCTCAATTCTCTTAAGGAAGAAAAGTTATCTGACAAAGGTGGCAAGATTATCTATCGTAAAATCGACTGGCTATATAAGGAGTTTGATAAGACGCTTAATCTTGATGACTTTATAAGGCGTTACAACACAGATGATTTGGTTAGTGAGCTGAGAGAACCATCAGAAGAGGAATACGATGATACCTTTAATAGAATGTTTAAGATAACAACCCGTCAGCGACAAGTCAATTGTTCAGCATGTGGCTATGATAATTGTAGAGATATGGTGAAAGCTGTTACTAATGACTTGAATACAATATCCAACTGTATGGATTATAACCGTCATGAAGCAACTTTTGAAAAAACTAACTTTGAGTCCAAAAATAGAGAGCTAGAACAAAAGAATATTGAGATTAATAAAGTGCTTGAAGAAGTGAACAGGATGAGCGAAGAGCGTCATAAAAAATCTGTGGAATTAGAAGCTGTTATCAACAAGATTGCAGTTGCATCAAAGATGACATCAAGAGGTGTTGAAGAGGTAACCCAGTTAGTTGCACAAATTGCTAGTGGCACCGAGAACGTATCAAACTTTGCTGGTGATGTATTTAATTCAGTCAATAGTGTTGTGTTAGCCATGAAGGAAATTAATATTTCACTTAACGAAATCAGTGTTAATTGTGGTCGTTCAAAGAATATTACAGCTGATGCAGAAGAAACAGCAAGAAATACTAATGAGATCATTGAAAAACTGAATACTTCTTCCAAGCAGATAGGTAAGATTGTCAAGGTTATTAACGAGATTGCAGATCAAACCAATATGCTTGCACTTAACGCAGCTATTGAAGCTGCAGGTGCTGGAGAAGCAGGAAAAGGTTTTGCAGTTGTTGCTGGAGAAGTAAAAGCTCTTGCAAGACAGACAGCTGAATCTACAGAAGAAATCGGACAACAAATCGAAGCCATGCAAACTAATATGTCTAGTGCTGTTGATGCAATGGGTACAATCAGCCAGGTCATTGATGAGATGTCAAGCATTACCAACACCATCGCAGCTGCTGTGGCAGAACAATCAGCTGTATCAGGTGGTATTTCTAATGCAGTTATTGACGCGGCTTCAAAAGTGAATATGATTACAGAAAAAACAAGTTATATAGCTACAAGTTCCCATGATGCAGCCAAAAGCGTTGCAGAAGCTTCTAACGGAATTAAGGGACTTGCGGATACAGCATCCATATTGTCAAACTTATAATTAGCTAGCGTATTCGGAGGTGATTGTGTGCAAGATGAGGCGTTTATTCAAAGTTTTGTTGAAGAGTCAAAAGCTCATATAGAAACCATTGAAAAAGAGTTAATTAATCTTGATTTTGACCAAATCGATATGGAAAGTATTAATGGGATATTCCGTGCAGTCCATACGATTAAAGGCACATCAGGTTTCTTTGATTTTAAAAAAATCGTATCCTTATCCCATGCTTTTGAGAATTTATTTGGTGAGATTCGGTCAGGTAATATTAAAATCACCAACGACATGGTTGATGAATTGCTTAAAGTTAATGATTGTTTGAAAGAGATGATTGAAGATGTAGCAAATAGTGAAAGTGTTGAGATTACAGGGCATGTAGATGCAATCAAAAAATTGTTAAACTCAAGCAATACCCCGACATCTAAGGCTAAAGATTCAGTTAGGTCTTTGGATAAAAGTGAAAAAATCGAAAATCAAGAAGATGGGGTAGATGAATATTTCGATGTGGACAACTACTTATCCCCATCTGCCAAAAGAACCTTATTACAAGAGGAATTGCGATTTGGTGCAAGGGTATATTTGCTTACAAGAAAATTATATGGCGATATGATGAATAATCATGTAAATCTTATTGAACTGCTGAAAGAAATAGAATCATTAGGAAGTGTTATTGACCTCAATATGGATTTTAGGCAGATATTAGAACAAGCTAATGGGGATGAAAATGATGCTCAGATGAAGATTTTATTTACAACGGTTTTGGAAAAAGATTTTCTCCCTGAGATTATTGGTTTGCCAGAAGAACAAGTAGTCGAATTGTCCATGAATCCCATATTAGCATCAGAAGGTTTAATGACAGAGAAAGATGAAAACATAGAATTAGAAGTACAATTAGCTCAAAAGCAGCTTGAAACTAAGCAAAATAAGCAGACAATAATTACAAGTATCAATGATGTGAAGATGGTTGAGCCTGTTAGCATTGCTAAGGCAAAAGGGCAAACAACAGTTGAAGACAGTGTGCGTGTTAATGTAACGCTCCTTAATAATTTATTGAATCTTTCAGGGGAGATGGTTTTAGCTCGAAATCAATTGTTCAGGAAAATGGAAGTCCATCGCAAAAAAATACCTGAGATGGACAATATATTCCAAAACATTAATCATATTACGACTAATTTACAAGAGACAATTATGCTGACTAGAATGCAACCAGTATCGAATGTCTTTAACAAATTCCCTAGAATTGTACGAGAACTTTCAAGAAAACTTGAGAAAGATATTGCGCTTGAACTTGAAGGTATCGAGGTTGAACTGGATAAGTCGATTATCGAGGCACTTGTAGATCCTTTGACACATCTTGTAAGAAATGCAATTGATCACGGAATTGAAATACCAGACAATCGGATTCAAACAGGAAAACCCAGAACAGGTACGCTTATACTTAAAGCTTACCATGAAAGTGGCTATGTTAACATTGATATCATTGATGACGGAAAAGGTATTGATATAGAAATTATCAAAAAAATTGCCTTTGATAAGGGATTCATTACAACAACTGATTTAGAATCTATGGGTGAACAGAAAAGTTTGCAATTGCTTTTTAAACCTGGATTTTCAACTGCGGAAACGGTCACGGATATTTCGGGACGTGGCGTAGGTATGGATGTTGTAAAAACCAATATTGAAAAACTTGGTGGTAAAATTGAGATATTTACAAACCTTGGTAAAGGCACAACATTTAGACTTCTATTACCATTGACGTTAGCAATTATTCCATCGTTAATCGTTGAAGTAGAGCAACAAAAATTCGCATTGCCACAAATCAATGTTCAGGAGATTGTAAGAATCAAAGCAGATGATGCCGGCCGAAAAATTGAGTATATCAATCACTCAGAGGTGCTTCGTCTAAGAGGAAAGTTATTACCTATTGTGCGTTTAGCAGATGTACTGGGTATACCAAGGACCTATATTGAGCCATTAACTGGAGATAGAAAAAAAGACAAGCGAGAGAAAATATTCCATTATTTAAGGCAATCAGAATTGGAAGAATTAAGTGTGCCAAGTGAATCAGATCTCCCGGATGAAAGACGTGGCTATAAACTGACGAATATTGTAAGAGTCATCGTTATTAAAATTGGTTCAAGACGATTAGGACTGGCGGTCGATACCATTCATGGTAGTGAAGAAATATTAGTAAAAACCATATCGATACATATACAAGGATGTAACAACTACTCAGGTGTTACCATATTAGGTGATGGCAAAGTAGCCATGATTTTAGATCCTAGTGGTATTATAGAAAATTCAAATCTTCATTATATGGAAGATCGATTTGAAGTTAATAATAAATCTCACGTTTCTGAAGTAGAAAAAATGAGAGAAAATCAAAGTCTGCTTTTATTCAAATGTTCTGGTCCAGAAACACTGGTTTTAGATATGTCCTTAGTATCTAGGGTGGAAGAGATTGCCTCCAATGACATTGAAGTGGTAGGAGATAAAGAGTTTATCCAGTTCCGTGATGAACCCCTTAGGATTATACGACCTGAAGATTTTATTGACATCAGCAAAAAAACTACAGATCATATGGAAAATCATAAATGCTATGTTATTATTCCCAAATTGGTGAAGCATCCCATGGGCATATTAATCGAATCAGTCCAAGATACAATGCTAACGAGCATTAAATTAAATCAAAACGACAATGTGACAGCAAAAGGTATCGTAGGGTCTACGATTCTGAGTGAAAAAATAGTATTGCTACTTAATATTTATGAATTGTTTGAATTGGCTAACCCTGAACAATATTCGACGGTATCCAAAACGAAAAAAGGGAAGCAAATGAAAATACTTTTGGTAGAAGACACGCCATTTTTTCAAAAACTGGAAAAAGGGTATCTGGAAAATGCTGGTTATCATGTAACGCTTGCTGAAAACGGAAAAATTGCTTTGAATATTTTACAGAAAAAAACCTTTGACATTATTGTAAGTGACATCAACATGCCCGAAATGGATGGTATTGAGCTAGTCAAAAGAATTCGAGCAGATAGCGCTTTAGCTAATCTACCTGTCATTGCAGTTACCTCTTTGACAGGCGAGCTTCAAAAACAGGAAGGGTTAGAAGCCGGGTTTGATGCCTATGAATTCAAACTTGATCGTACTGGACTAATTGATGTCCTAGAGTCGACACTAAAAAAAAGAGGGTGATTTGATGAGTGAGAATATTTTATCGTTTAATCTATGTGATAATCTTTTAGGCGTTGATGTGACTTTAGTAAAAGAAATCAATCGAAATATTGAATATACGCCAATTCCTGGTGCTAAGGAT
>JAQICP010000190.1 GCA_027858555.1 Vallitaleaceae bacterium | reverse complement strand
TCTAGGAAAATTTGAAGTCCGTCCCCAAAACACCAATACACAGGCAAAATTTGAAGTCCGTCCCCAATCTCCAAACGTCACATGCCCGTCACCTTATAATGGTATAATATTAACAATAGGGGGTACCATTTAGGTATCAGTTCGTTTATAATTAATATCAAAGGTAGAAGATAATATGAAGCATGTATGGAATACATTTACCCCCACAATATAAGGAGGATATAACATGTTATGTGCACTAATTATGGCAGGCGGATCAGGGCAGAGGTTTTGGCCGCTCTCAACAGAAGAAACACCAAAGCAACTACTCAAATTATTCTCTAACAAGTCAATGATTAGAGAGACGGTCGATCGTATACATATGCTAATTCCTGCAGAACGTATATTTGTAGCAACTAATATTAAACAGGTAGCAGGTATCAAGAAAGAACTACCTATGATAGCAGATGAGAATATTATTATCGAGCCAAGTTTTAAAGATACAGGGGCAGCGATTGGCTACTCAAGTCTATATATCAATCATCGCTATGAAGATGCTGAACTTATCGTACTTGCATCTGACCATTTGATTCGTAACGAAGCAGATTTTCAAGAGATACTTAAGATTGGTACAAAAGAAGCTAATGAAAACAATACGATTGTTACTTTAGGTGTAAAACCAACGAGACCAGAGACGGGTTATGGTTATATTGAAACCGAGGTAGGCTGTAAAGTTGGTTACGTATATCCAGTAAAAAGATTTTGGGAGAAACCTAACTATGAACGTGCCGAAGAGTATGTAAGTTCAGGTCATTATCTTTGGAATAGTGGTATGTTTATATTTAACGTCAGTACGATTTTTGATGAAATAGAACGATACATGCCTCGTCACCATGATATATTAAAATTAATCAAAGTGGATGTGGATATGGGACTTATAGGGGAAGAATTAGCCAATGCTGTTGCCATCCCATTCGAGAATTTCCAAAAAATGTCTATTGATTTTGGTGTTATGGAACGTTCTGACAAGATTCGTGTAATCCCTACTAATTTTGGTTGGAATGACATTGGTGCGTTTACGGCACTTGAGGAAGTGTTTGAGCCTAATGAGAATGGTACAATTGTTAGAATGACTGACATCAGCGAATATGATTCTAAAAATAATCTAGTAATAGGTATTGATAAACATATTGCGCTTGTAGGTGTTAAAGACCTCGTAATCGTACAAACAGATAAGCACTTGTTAGTCTGCTCAAAAGATCACGTCCAAGACATCAAACGAATTTTAAACTAAGATGCTTTATATATAGAGCACGACAATGGATAGGTATCCTCTTAAGATTCGATACCAATCATATAATTGGAGTTTACATGAGTAAAGAAAAAACAAAGTTAAGATTACTTAAGTTAATAGTTCTTTTAGTGGATGCTGCCATAGTTTATGGCAGCTATCTCGTTGGTATGTACTTGAAATTCCGGGAGGTTTTTACGCATCCTGTTTACCGTGAACTTCAGTTTATTATCATCGGGATTATTATTGTCGAGCTGATTGCAATCTACGTCTATGACCTGTATCACGACTTGCATAAGTCCAACGAAGCCATCGTGGTATCGGTTTTGGTGACCGTAGCTATATCAGGTATGATAACCTTAATCTATATTTTCTTAGATGATGGGTTAATCTATTCTAGATTCGTTATATCCTATGCCCTAATCATTCAGGCTGTCCTTCTATCCCTATGGCACATACTGGTCCATCGTATTGTTATTAGATTACTTGGACTAATCAAGGTGGCAATTATCGGTTCCTTTGACGAATCTAGGGATGTTGCTATCAAATTACTAACAAAATATAAAAAGCGCTATCAAATAGTGTATATACTTGAGGCTAATCAACTAGATAAGGTTAAAAAAATCATTAAGGATGTTGATATATTAATAGCTTGCTCTAGCATGGCCTTAGACGAGAAAAATCTCTTGCGGGCTAACTGTAGTCAATATGAAAAAAATCTATTCATAATTCCAGAGGTTTATGACATTAGCATTCGCCATACCAACTGGCAACAATTTGACGATATTGCGGTCTTGTCCCTATCAAGTATGGGCATGTCACTTGATGAGCGTTTTATAAAACGAGTGGTGGATCTATTTGTATCAACCATGGTTATGATGGTGTTTCTTCCTATATATATACTCGTCGCAATTTTGGTCAAGCTAAGCAGTAAAGGACCAGTGATTTTCAGGCAAGACAGAGTTACGAAAAACAACAAGGTATTTGGCTTATATAAATTCCGCACCATGGTGGTGGGTGCCGAAAAAGATACAGGACCAGTCTTTGCAACGACCGGGGATGAGCGACTTACTAGAATCGGCGTTTTGCTCAGAAGAAGTCGACTAGATGAATTACCACAATTATGGCATGTATTTACCGGTACCATGAGTTTGGTAGGACCACGCCCAGAGAGACCGTATTTCATCGAGCAATTTAAAGATGAGATTCCGAATTTTGAGCAACGCCTACGCGTAAAAGCGGGTATAACAGGATTGGCGCAAGTGATGGGTAAATATTCAACAAAACCCTCTAATAAATTGAGATATGACTTGATGTATATCAATAACTATAGCATTTGGTTAGACCTTAAGATTATGATTCAGACCATCGGCATTATTTTTATGGGTGAAAAGGCAAATGGTCTTGACGCTGAAGAAGAGGCAAGATACATAGAGCAGATAGAAACCATTATTACCAGAACCCACCAGAATATAGTAGAAGATAACGTCTCGAAATAAACAGCCAGGGAATCAACAGACCGGGAATTACCAGCCAGGGAATTACCAGCCAGGGAATCAACAAACCAGAAGATTACCAGTCAGGGAATTACCAGGCGAAGATGATCCTTTGGTTACTTATAATGACCTGAAGATGGCTAAGTGATAGCTAACCCAAGTTCATGGACAAGCACCGAAGCATATATGAAGATTAGGAATTCCAAAGAGGCTTGGGCGAAAAAGAACGGGTATTTATAAATGTATGGCTATATAATCAGTATAATGTTAGCGAATGCGAATGCGAATACAAATACAAATGCAAATAAGAATATAAATAGGAATACGAATGCAAATGCAAATAAGAATATAAATATAGATGCAAATACGAAATACGAAGTACAAATACAATTGTATATGTGAATGCAACAGTAAATGCACCAACGATAGTAATAGTGATATCAAATGTCTTAGCGAATGCATCTCAATATGAATTGCCTTATGATTGACACAAAGATTTGATATACTGACCTCTGATATCGGCCGGTATCGGCAGGTAGAATAATATAACGAGTATATGGAGGATTCAATGAAAAAAATAATATTAATAAGCAGTATGACGATGTTACTAGTAATGCTACTAACAGCATGCAGTGATAAATCAACGACGGACGACATGGCTTCAGATGCAGACACCGATAATGACACTAGTACAAGCAACACCAATTCTGGTGATAATGAAGATGGTGATAATACTAAAGACACCACAGATGGCGTAGATGATACATCTACCGATGCTGCAAGTGATTTAGAAACAACAGATGAAACAGTAGCAGATGAAACAACAGATGACACGACAGCATCAACAGATGAAGCGGACCAAACAGAGGCGACTCAGGTGGTTTATGATTTTGAAGATCAATTCATGATGCCAGCTTCGGGAGAAGAAGTGGTTGTGCTTCACACAAACTTTGGAGAGATCAAATTAAGATTGTTTCCAGAGGTGGCACCTTTAGCTGTAGAGAACTTTCTTACCCATGTAAAAGATGGTTATTATGACGGGCTGACATTTCACCGTGTTATGGCAGATTTCATGATTCAAGGTGGCGATCCAAATGGAGACGGATCAGGTGGTGAAAGTATATACGAAGGACCTTTCGCTGATGAATTCACTATTGAGTATCTACCTTATAGAGGTGCCTTATGTATGGCTAACAGTGGCGCAAATACCAATGGCAGTCAGTTTTT
>JAQICP010000086.1 GCA_027858555.1 Vallitaleaceae bacterium | reverse complement strand
TAGGTTAGTGAACTGAGTATGCGAATCGCGTGTTAGCAGATGTATAATCGTAAATTCATACGTTCATATCTTTATTCAACATAAGAAACTATTACGAAGTTCTTTAATATTTCTACTTTTATATACTTCCAAGTAAACTTGTTGTGCACTTTGCCCATATAATTGATTTGATAAATTCGAATATTCATCTGGATTAGAAATATTAATTATCTGCCCCATTCTATAAGCGTGAATGTAATTCAAATCAGCTAATCCGAATTCATTACGAAGTTTCCATATTTCTAATACCTTTTCCCCATGTTTTTCGTATTCTTTGTCAACGTAGCTATCATCCATATAGCATTCCAATTCACTTCTGATATCAGTTATAGAACTACTCGTTTGTTTAAAATGATTGTCTAGTTCTTCCATTGTTGATTTTCAAAACATTTGATGGACGTTTCTTCAAGTTAATTAAGGCTGAAACACATCAAATGTTTTGAAAATCAACACTATCCCATCCAATTTCGTTTCCATCTGTTTTCCTTCCTCTGTGTGAAGCATCTGTTTCCTTTTCTAGGTCGATATTGTGTTATAGCCTTCCCTCCACGGTAATTACTCCGCTTCTTCGGTACTATGCCATAATCCGACTCCCTATGGTATTGGATTTCCTAACTTTATTATCGCTTGTACCATCCTACTTTCTCTGTGTAAAGAACTCATAGGGTCTCTCAAGTTGACTGTAATTTATCAATGTATAGCATGCCATGGTTCTTCGACCACGGGGCGCTAATTCTTTCTAGCTTTTTGAATGAATTAGTATTGTCTACCGAACCGCCAAACTCGTCGACCTTCCCATCTGACTATTTCGAGGCTCAATTACCTTCAACTTTCGCTTACGGCCTACTACCTAACTGTGTACGCTTAGCATCATAAGTTACCCGATGATGTCCAACACTCGCTACAAGTGGTTTGCTAAACCTTTCTTGATGGGAATCCCACCCATTATAAATTACGCCCTTATCTTGACGCACTGGCAGGCAATAATGTTACTCATATTCATCCACTCCTCTATTAGAATTCATGGTAAAAACAAATTTTATGTTTGCATTTATACCCAAAAGCTATTAATCCCTATTTAAATTTTCCACAGCACTTTTTGTACTTCTTACCTGATCCACAAGGACACGGATCATTGGGATAGACCTTCCTATCTTCTTTAACTGAGTTACCATTCAATCCATTTGGATAAAATGAAGTCTGAATAGTTTCAGCTCCTCCATTGATATCAATAGGAAATCCCATTGCTTCTAGTTGTGGCCCAGCTTCTTTCAACAATGCTGCTGCATTACTACTTCCTGGTACAATTGTTGGCATACCACCCTTGAACAGCTGATTACTTAGTTCATCAGGTTTATGACCACGATTTTCTTTTATTCGAGTATTATTATAAGCATTCATGAGAACTCCTACGAACTCATTTACAACCTTATCGCTGTCAAAACTAATATCGGCCTCAGTCATTCGTTTTAGAATATCTGTTGGCGTATTTCCTTCATAGCTGCTAGCCCAGACCTGTAGACACCAGGTCACTGCCTGTTCGTAATTAATTCCCATTTTCTTAATCAAGAAAACTTCCAACTTCTTATATGCCAATTCACTTACTTCATAATGATTTCTAGAGATTTCATCGATAATTATTCTTGAAGGAATAAAGAATTCTTTATCCATCTGTTGAGTAAGTAGATAGTCTAATTCATCATTTTCTAATAAAGGAATATGAAGCAATAAGACATTATCAGAATACAAAGGTGTATCCTTAGGCCAATCTTGCATTCCTAGTTCATCCATCGACAAAATAAAAGATTCAGTAATGTCTATCCCCATTTCTTCAACTAGTTCTATCATTTCAGCCAGAGTGCATTTTACTCTTTGATTGAACATTTCATAAATAACTTCTACAGGAGCTATTCCGTAATATCCAATAAAGAAATGAAGACATTTCATCATCCATCCTTTTTGTACATTTTCTTTTCTAAAGCTTTCATCATCAATGCTTCGAAATACATTTGCTACATCCTCAAACACACAAAAATCGTCTGTAGGGTCCTCAAAATATCCTAACCTGTACAGATATAACTGTATACCATTTCCAACTTCATTAATAGAAACAGCTGTAGGTGAAATACAAGCTTTACGATATAAATTCATTTCTTCTTTAGTTAAGCAAGCTAATCTGCTTCGAACTATTTCCTCTGAGCAAAAATAAGTCGCAATTCTATCTATCAACAAATCCTTTTTAAGTCCTGAACATCTACGTAATTCAAAACTCCTCGCTAGTTCTAGTAACTCTTGCTTTGTGCTTTCCGCTAGTTTTTCTTTTAATTGCATTATATCTCCTTCATTATTTGTTATACTAGTTATATAAAGCAAATGCGGCTATATATTATAGCCGCACCAAATTCAAATATGTTGACCACTCTATATTTCTTCATTCCTTAATTTTTTAATCTCACCTAAAGTTAGATGTGTGGACTTACTTATTTGTTCATCATCTAATACTTCGAGTAAACTTTTTGCTATTTTAATCTTCTCTTGTTCTATTCCTTCTTCTATTCCTTGTTCTATCCCTCGTTCTATTCCAATTACTATTCCATCTTTAAAACCTTCTTCTCTATTAGCTGCATTCTCAGCTAAATGGTCTATTCTGGCTTTATCAATCTGATCTATTCTAAAACGTTCATCTCTATCTGAACTTACATACTCAAGTTTTTCTACTGCCTTTTTTATGTCTTGGTTTTCATTTGCTAACATATCTATCACTTCCTCGTCATTTGTTGCTATGAATAATGACCACATCTCCTTATCATTATAACATTTTTCAGGGACTTTTTTAAGTTCCAAAAAATTTATTTCGCACAAATTCGAAAGTTCCACATGATCTATAGTATTCTTATATCGATATCGATTTAAAAACTGTTCACTATCTAACAAATTAAAATCCAATATAGCCTCTAAAAACTTTGCAAGTATATCCACATTTTCAGATTTCCCAAAAATCACCTTAAATACTATATCGCTTTTAATTGGTAATAACTCTTTCCCATGATAATTACTATTTAACATTCATTGTATGAACTAGTGGTTAATCCTAAACCGAGACTTCTCGGTTCAGAGTATGGTTTATTATTACCTTTAGATATTTTATTTTCATAACTTACAAAACTACCGTTAACTATGCGCAAAACAATGCATTTATGGGTACTTTGTGAATTTCTTATTGCCTTAGATCGGCTGATTTAAAGGCTTTGATCGATTTCACTTTTAAAAGTACCTGTCACTCAAGTTCTATTGGTAGATTATTTTGAGAAAGATAATCCACACATGAAGGAAGACCGTTGCTTACAGGCTGAGGGGTCTTCCTTTTACTTTCTATATTTTAATACTAGCATATAAAAAAGACCTCCAAGGTCAAGTGTTTTAATTATAATATGAATTTAATAAATGCAGATAATGACTAAGAATAACTAACGATTTAATCATAATTCGCTTTTTATTTGCAGTTAAGGTTGGGATTAATCTGCTGTCTACCACATATTTTATCGCCTTGGTAACAACATCTTCGCTCTTTCTCATATTTTTTGTTATACCGCATGCTTTATCAGCAAGATAAATATACACTCCTGTTTCTTTGGACTCGAAATAAGTTCTCTCATATTTGATTTCACCACAGGTGCTCATAAATGTATTCTTATCTTTTGAGTGATTAATAACATAGCCTTTTTTTCGATATGCTGAATTTCTATATGCTTCATCTATACCTTCTATTGTCTCTGCAATTATCTCTCTTTGTAGCTCCTGTAATGGTTTGCTGAATATTTCGTTCAGACAGAGCATAGTGTACGCAGTTGACTGAGCCACCATCACGCTCCCCCGATCCACTACCACGTTATCCATTTCTCTTCATCAGTTTCTACGATCTTAACTTGTAAGCCATAGACCTTCTGAACCACTTCTTCTGATAATACCTTGAGAGGTTCTCCTTCAATCATGACTTTTCCATCTTTGATTAAGAAGATATGGTCACAGTGATTCATGGTCACATTCAAATCATGAAGGACAGTAATGACTGTTTTCTTTCTTTCCCGGCACAGCCGTTTTAAAAGTGTCACAATACTGTATTGATAGTGTATGTCCAAATGTGAGATAGGCTCGTCTAAAACTATGATATCAGTGTCCTGAGCTATAGCTCTTGCAATAATTACCCGTTGGAGTTCCCCGCCACTAAGCTCATTGACGTATCTGTCCTTCAAAGGCATTAAATTGGTTTCTTCAAGGGCCATCTGAACCAACCCGTTATCTTCTTCAGATAACATGGCAAATCGGCTCATATATGGGTAGCGACCCATGGCCACTACCTCTTCAACGGTAAAGGCATACTGAATATTAAACATCTGAGGGACAAAACTTAGATATTTTGCCACGTCTTTGTTACTCAGTTCAGCAATCGAAGTACCAAATAATTCAACTGAGCCCGACTGCAAGGGATTAATGCCTGCAATCAGTTTCAGCCAAGTGGTCTTTCCTGATCCGTTTGGCCCTACAATACTATAAAAGGTACCTTCAAAGAAACTGCCGCCAATCCCTTTTAGAACTTCTTTTTTATCATAACTAAAGTGAATATCTTTTACAACTAAGGGTAATGTCAAATTCATCTAACTTACCGCCTTTCTATTGTTGTATAGAAGCCATAAGAAAAATGGTACACCGCAAAGTGAGGTAATAATACCTACAGAAAGTTCTTTGTTCTCAAGAATTGATCGTGCAATGGTGTCACATATGATGAGGAAGACACCACCACCAATTGCCGCCAGGGGCATTAGTTTTCTATGAGAAGGGCCAGAAATCATCCGTGCCCCATGAGGTATAATTAATCCAACAAAACCAATAATACCGCTTGCTGCAACAATGACTGCAGCAATAAGTGAACTAATCAGCAATAAGCGCTTCTTAAGTCGCTCTACATCAACACCAAGGGACTTAGCTTGCTCGTCGCCAAGCATAATTAAATCAAGTTCTCTACTATATTTGTAGATATATAGACTACCAGCCAATACAATCAGGCCTACAATTAAAACCTTTTCCCAACTCGCATTCTTAAAACTACCTAATGTCCAGAAATACACCGATTCAAGTTTATCCTGATTAAAGGTCATCATCAATGTAATCAGTGAACTTAGAAAATAGTTAACCGCCAGCCCCGACAACAGTAAAACCGTTACAGGCAGTTCTCCTCGCTGCATTGCCAATCGATACACCAACAGAACAACTGTAAACGCTCCTACAAAGGCAAATAGACTCACTGTCCCAAAAGCCATAAAGCGTATCTGTATATCCACGATTGCAGCAACCGTTGCACCAAAGGCAGCACCTGAAGAAACACCTAATAAGTAAGGTTCTGCCATGGGATTGCTAAAAACTCCTTGAAAAACCGTTCCGGTAATAGCTAAACCAATGCCAGCAAACAAGGCAAGTAAAATTCTTGGTAATCTTAGATTAAAAATAATAATTTGATGGCCTTTAGGAATCTCAATCCCGTCACCAATTCCAGGTATCTTACTTGCCAAAGCTCGAACAAAATCAGCCACTGTAATATCTGCAGCGCCAAAAACTGCCGCAATCAATACAGTCATAATCAGAAGGACAAGTCCTAATATGATTTTATAGTTCAATACCCTTCTTTCCATGATTTCCTCCTGTTTGGTCGGGTGGTAACTTTCTAACTTTCTTTATCTTTATTGAAAAGCTTCTGGGTGAATAAATCTTGCCAACACCTCAATAGCCTCACCAATTCTTGGACCTTGACGTGAGAAAATGTCTGCATTAACTTCATAAAGACGATCTTCAATCACTGCTGTTAACTCTTTATAACCTTCAAGACCTTGAATTCTTGATTTTGTGCCTTCAGCATCTCCACAGAACATCATGTAAGGATTCTGTTCAACCAATGTCTCAACACTGTATGACCAGAACTCACCTTCTTTGGCAATGTTATTACCACCCGCTGTAACAATCATATCATGAATAAATGTATCCCCTGTAGCCGTTGAATCATAGCCGTCACCTGCATAAACACTATAGTAGACGGTTGGTGCTTCAAGACCTGCTACTTTTTCTTCTACTGCAGCAATCTGTGCTTGAACTTCCATGGTTAATGCTTCTGCCGCTTCTTCTTCACCAATGACACTGCCTACAAGAGCGAAGTGTTCGTAAGTCCCTTGAAGATTGCTGTCTTTGTCCACTGCTATAACCGTTAACTCATTATCTAAAAGTGAGTTGACCAACTCTTCTGATGCCATAGAAGATAAGAATACAACATCAGGCGCCGCCGCAACAATGCTTTCAATGTTCAGGTCAAATAATGTGCCAAAATCCTGTACATCTGCCGTTTCAGCAGGGAAGTTACAATAAGAGGAACGTCCGATCATTTTATCAGCGGCACCCAATGCGTAGAGAATTTCTGTTAACTCTGGAGACATAGAGATAATGCTCTGAGGCTGTTCTTCAATAACAATCTCATTGCCATATTTGTCTGTTAAGGTCATTGGGTAGTTGTTCTCAACCACTGGTGCTTCTGTCGTCTCGATTGCTGTTTCCGCTTCTGTTGTAACTTCTGTCACGGCAACCGTTGTTACTGCAGTTGTTGCTTCTGCTTCTGTTGTTGTTTGCCCACAACCTGCAAGGGCTGTGACCATCATCATTGCCATAAGTACTGTTAATAATTTTTTCATTTTTTTCTCCTTAAAATTAGTGTTGGGAATAACAAAAGAGGCTTTGCATCTTGCAGAGCATTTTTATTTACTCAGTAAATAAAAAACCGTATCCAGTAGGATACGGTTATCGTCGTTTGACTAAATCCCGTACTTTCCCTCCGAAAGTGTCGTTGGTGATTCATATAAGGCAGATTTCCTGACTCACAGCGTTACCTACTCACCAACCTTCTCGGATTACTCCAATGGTCTATTTGGCTTTCGTACTGTTTACAGTAGCGGGGGCTGCAACGGATTTATACCGTTTTCCCTTTTAATCTCTTTGATTGCTCTCAGAGAACCTAATACATTATTCAGTTGTTACTTGCTTATTCTATACGTCAATGCCCTGTATGTCAACATTTTTCTAGCTCACCAACATAATTAATTGGCACAGCCAACGTCTCTTTCAGCTTGATGCCAATACCCTCATTGCAAGTGATTAACATACATGATGAAGGTCCTGCTGAAATATTAAAATCTATTTCCAAGGGTACAAGGTTACTATCAAGGTCATTAACAGCCAGAAGCACTTTAAGTTCTGCCCCAATACCTTTAGATCCAATTGGCAACATATGGCCAACGCCTTCAGTTAATCGTATTTCTTTTACGACACTGATTGTAATAACCTCACCTTTTCCACCTTGGATTTCTTCTTGTAAGAAAATCTGTCCCATTTTGGGTAGACCCACCAGCCATACTTCTTGTCCGGCCATGGGTTTGTAGGACTTTAATAGCTCTTTTTCAAGCTCCGCAACCACGGTCACACCAACTGTCGTTGACCTTGAAGGCATATTATCCTCCGTTGAACCTGTTAAGCAATCCTCTGCTATGCCTGCTTCAACCATGGCATTTCTAACACCTTGAATGATTTCTTTACCGGTGGGGTCCATCTCAACACCAAGGGTATCAATAACACTGATTGGTCTAGCACCGATACTCAGCAGCTCCATGACAGGTACAACGGTGGCATAGTATCCGGCAGTGACCGGATCAACTTTTACCACATCGTCGTCTTTAGAACCAATATAGGCTGAAACGTCACAGGCAATCGCTAAATAATGTCCTGAACCCCATTCAATTAATTGGACATCTCTATATTTCTGAACAAGGGACATCTTAGGCTCCAATACTCTTTGATAACCGAAGTCCAATAAAACCAACAATCACATCAGCAATAATCACGTTAACAGATGCGGCTAAGGTTAGTGGAACAATCAATGTAGCAAACATTAACATCCCAGCAAAAGGGTACCCAATAGCCATTGCAACCAAAGATGAAAGTCCTAATGAAATCGGACCATTCATAACAATGCCCACAATGATTGCCAAGTATCGATTGGATCTCTTCCTAGTCCATCCATAAGCAAAACAAGACATATACATGGTTACTGCAACCACAAGATGAATCGGTAAGCTCAAAGGCATCCCCGTTAGCAATGCACTGACCATGTGTGCGATACTTCCAATGAAGCCACCAGCAATAGGACCTATCACAGCGGCACCAAGAAATGCCGGCATAGAATCAAAACCGATGGACCCCATAAGTTTAAACATTGGATAGGATAAAATGACAGCAATAGCAATCAGTAACCCTGCAGCCGTTAATTCTTTTGTTGTTTTCATAGTCTTCTCCTTTTATTAACTTTGATTGATTATATTTTTAAGACGGTGGTAACCATCTTTACACACAATTTCAATAAATGACCCATTGCCTACTTCCAATTGCCATGAAAAACCAGGTTCTGTCGCCAATAAGTATTCAATAGCTGTTCTTATAACACCGCCGTGAGAAACAATCAATAAAGCCTCATCCCCCCGCAAGTGATCATCCAAAAAGTCTTTAATTCGGTCAAAAAACGCTTCTGATGTTTCCCCTTCTGGAATTGTATAGCTTGGCTCGCCCTCCATAAAAGCATCCATCAGTTCAGGGTACTTAGCTCTACCTTCTTCAATGGTTAACCCTTCAAGAACGCCATAACTCATTTCCTCAAGTTCTTTGGCTTCACTTAGAGAACTATCGCAATGTTCTGCCACTGCCTCAGCCAACCTTTTGGCACGTCCTAACGGACTTGAAATGATCCTGTCATAAGTAAACCTATCCGATAATTTTACGGCTTCAAGCAGTTGTTCCTCACCAAGGATGGTATAAGGATAATCTTTCTTTCCATAAATGTAACCCATCTCATTGGCCACCGTTTGAGGATGACGCAAAAATATAAAACGCATTATAAACCTCCAATGACTGCAAAACAGAGTAACCATAAGACTTGGGACAATTCAATGGCAGCACCAATCACATCGCCTGTAATGCCTCCTATAACTTGGTTAGTTCTTAGATAAAACATCAACATTAAGAGCACTGTTACAACGCCTGCCACTAAGTATGCTTGACCTGCCCAAAACAGAACCACCAACCATATAATTAGTGCGGTGGCCCCATGGTACCACCTGCCATACTCTACCAATGGTTGCCCCATACCTGCTTCTCTTGGATATCTACCAAAAGCACAGAACATCAAGCCAATGACACGTGCAGTGATTGGCATAAGTAATACAACCAAGGGCGTTACTTCCATCAGTCCAACGAACATCCCTAAAAAATATAAACATAAACCAACAACGCCAAATGTACCAAGTGAGGCGTCTTTCATAATCTCTAAGATTCTTTCACGTTGCCTACCACCGAAGAGACCATCAAAGTAATCTGCAAGCCCATCTAGATGAAGTCCTCCTGTCATACCAATGTAAATCAGCATCAATAAGAAACTCATCAAAAATGGGTTGTTCAGCTCTACATATAAGGTAGTGAGATACATGGGTATTCCAATAATCAAACCAATGACGGGTAAAAATAAAAGACCTTTGGCAAAATCATTGTTATTAAATTCAAACCGAACCGGAAAAGGTATCCGCGTTAGGAATGTAAGCATTAAGATAAAGGATTTCATAGAGCACCTTTCAGAGTTGGTTGGTTACTAACTTACTAACTTTCACTACTTCAATTTCAGCGGCAACCCACTGACAATGAAGTAGGCTTCATCTGCCTCTGATGCGATCATTTGATTCATTCTGCCTGCAATGTCTCTAAAAATATTGCCAAGTCTGTAGGGTGGCACAAGTCCTAGACCAACTTCATTGCTAACAATGACTAAGTTCATCTCCATAGCTCTAACAAGATCAATAAGGGACATGATTTCATCGGCTATACTGCTCTCAATAATCGTCACTTCATCCATGGACACTGTATCGTAATCAACGTCATGGTCAAACATATTGTTGGTCACTAAGATGGTTATACAATCCAAGATTAAGGTATCACACCCCATAAAATCATCGTCGCCTAGTAGGGTCTGAAAATTATTGTATAACTCAAAGGTAGGCCATTCTGCAGGCCTGGATGCCCGATGATGTTCAATTCTTTTTTCCATATCCGCATCGGTGACTTTGGCCGTAGCAATGTAGCCAATTGTACCACCTAATTCTGCAACACAATTCTCCGCATAGGTGCTTTTACCGCTTCTTGCGCCACCGGTAACTAGGATCACTTTACCCATTGTTAAGCCTCCAGTATTCCTCTAGCTGATGGATCAATTTTTCATTGTCTTCATGACTCTTTAAACCAATACGTATATAACTGTCTGATAGCCCACCAAAATCACCACACTCCCGAATGCCCATTGGCTCTGATTGGGCCAATAACCATTGGTTAATCTCTGTCCCTAAAAACTCATCCATAAAACAAAGCACATAATTCGTAGTGCTTTTAAGCACTTCCAATCCCTTTAAATCTGATAAAGCATTGTTGATATAAATTTTCTCGCTATTGTACCAAGCTGTTGTTGCTTCCTTTAACCCTTGATTATCCATAAGATCTTTTGTCACCGTCAATGCCAGTCCATTCAGTGTCCAAGGCATCTGAGATTTTTTCATCGTTTCTATAAGAGAATGATTGCCGGTCATATAACCTATGCGAAGGCCAGGTATGCCATAATATTTTGTTAATGAAGTCAGTACTATGAGGTTCCACTCATCTTTTTTATAACAACTCACGATGTCTTCAAAAAATCTAAAAGATTCATCCACCAGCACATAACCTTTCTGAACCTTTTGATTCTTAACAAGTTGTGCAATGAAGTCCTCACTGTAACAATGTCCCGTAGGGTTATTAGGGTGACACAAAACAACCATCTCAGCTTTTACTTTTTTCAGCTGGTCTAGAATCTGTGCTTCTGCCATCGATTTACTTGCTTTGAAGTCATAGGTCAAACTATAGACATCACAGCCATGAAGGCTTAAAGCTTTTCTGTATTCAGAAAAAGTGGGTTCTATAAGTACCGCAGTTTTTGGTTTTAAGGTTGCAGCCATTCTATAGAGACAGTCAGTAGCACCATTGCCAAGAACCATTCTAGACGGTTCAATAGCCATTTGGGAGCAAATACTTTGAAGAAGCTCTTCGCCATCGATGTCGGGATATACAAGACCTTTATCCGCATGTTTTACTAACAATGTTTCCATCATTTCCTTTGTTACACAAGGGTTGGTGTTTACACTGAAATCCAAAACCCCATCTTCAAAACTTCCACCATGTATCATCATTTTAATCTACCTATATTCTTTCTGTGTTTAGACAACAGTCGCCAGCTCTCTGGCCCCTGTTCTTTGCTTGGTCACTATTGTTGCCTTATTTCAGTAGCAATAGCAGAACAATCCCCATCATTAGCATGATGAACTCTGACATGTACATAACTCGGCAGGTGTTGCTGATGTCCTGTAATTTAGCCGCTCTTATTGGATCACCTATGGTTGGTTTCTCTAACACCTCACCAAAATATGTATGGGTACCGCCTAGTTGTATGTCCAGTAATCCTGCAATGGCCGATTCGGGATAACCTGCGTTAGGACTTTTGTGATTCAATCGGTCCCGACGCCAAATTTTTCTGCCATTATGCAGATCTAACCCTAGAATTCCACCAGCCAATAACATAAGGAAACTGCCTATTCTTGCTGGAATCAAGTTAAACAAATCATCCACTTTTGCTGAAACAAAGCCAACTCTTTTATAGGGTTCCTGTATATAGCCCACCATTGAATCCAGTGTATTAACCGTTTTATATAAAAACACCAGCTGTACCGGATAGCCAATAATCAAGCCAATAATGATGAAGAACAGAGGTGCCAATATGCCATCAATGGTATTTTCAGCCGCTGTTTCAATAGCACCTTTTATGACTTCTTCTTCTGTTAAGGACTCTGTATCCCTACCAACAAGCCATGAGAGAAAGTTCCGACCTTCCTGTAAATCCCCTTTTGCCAAAGCGGTTGTAACTTTGGAGACTTCCGTCTTCAGGCTCGTTGCAGCCATGGCGGCAAAAAGAAAATACAACGTTATGCCCTTATTTAGATAGGGGTGAATAACCTTAGCCCCTTCCAGAATCAACGTCAAACTACCAATAACTGTCATTACCGTTAGTAACCACAACAGCATGCCGCCAAAACGATTGTCTAGCCTAAGCTTTCGAACCAATTTTTCATAGCCCTTAATTGTATGACCTATGGCAATAATCGGGTGAGGCCATCCATGAGGATCCCCAATCCTATAATCGATTAATACTGCTGCCAACACTACTAATATGTCACTCATTTTAGTCCTGCTATCTCTTTGATCATCTCAATATTAAGATGTTTTCGTGCAATATCTGCTAAAGCGTCATAAGCTTCTTCTTTCAGTTGATCATAGGTTTTTTGATTCCCTGTAGTTAGTCCTTTTTCACTTCGGAACTTACCTAACACTGCCTGTCGAAAGCTATTATGGTCAAAGACACCATGTAGGTAGGTCCCAAACACATCACCAGCTTCATTAACAGCACCATCAAAGTGTCCGTCACTTAGTTGGATCAATGGTTTAACACCCTCTTCAAGGGTTGTTATGCCCATATGTATTTCATAACCTTTCACCTGTAACTCTGTACCACTTAGACCCATTGGTTGTTTAATCAATTGACCTTCTGACTGAACCGTATGTTTCTCCTCAGCCATTACTGTGGTCATATGTAACAAGCCTAATCCGTCAATGTGGTCTGCTTCAGTTTCCACATGATTTGGGTCACTAATGGTTGTACCCAGCATCTGATAACCGCCGCAAATACCCATAATGGGTATGTTTTTTTTATGTGCACGTCTTATGGATTGATCCACATTCTTATCTATTAGATATTCTAAGTCCTTTATGGTACTTTTGCTTCCCGGTATGACAACCATATCCACTTCATCAAACTCTTCCGGGTCGATGATGTATCTGACACTGACATCCGATTCCATATCCAACACCGTAAAATCAGTGAAATTAGATAGATAAGGTAATCTTACAACACCAATAACAATCGGTGCTTCTTCTTTTTTCGAAAATCTGTCTGTTACACTGTCTTCATCATCCACACGTATATCGCTCCAAGGCACAACGCCAAGACATGGGATATCCAAGTGTTCCTTAAACATCTCAATACCGGGCTCCAATAATTTTACATCACCACGGAATTTATTAATGATATACCCTTTAATTCGATGCTGCTCTGCCTCACTAAGGAGCTTATACGTGCCGTAGATAGAGGCAAAAACACCGCCTTTATCAATATCACCAATCAAAACAACAGGACTGTCCACTTCTTCTGCTAATCCCATATTCACAATGTCATTCTTCCTAAGGTTAATCTCTGCTGGGCTTCCAGCACCTTCAATGACAATTACCTCAAACTGATCATCCAAGACTTTATAACTTTTCTTCACTTCGCCCATGAGGTACTTCTTATTCTTATAGTAATCGGAAGCCGATAAATTCATATAGACTTCACCGTTCACGACTACCTGGCTGCCCATATCGCTGGTAGGCTTGAGTAGTACAGGGTTCATCTCAACCATTGGCGCTATCCTTGCTGCCTCTGCCTGGACCACTTGTGCCCGGCCCATTTCTTTGCCATTCACTGTTACAAATGAGTTTAGAGCCATATTCTGTGATTAAAAGGGGGCCACTGAATACCCCTCGTCTTTTAACACCCGACAAACCGCTGCTGTCATAATACTTTTTCCTACTGTTGATCCTGTCCCTTGAAACATAATGTTTTTGGCCATATTTTCTCCTTAATGGCTTAGAATTACCCTATATATAACAAAAACACCCTTTTTTTCACTCGAAAAAAGGAAGTACACCCTTACAGTTCACAATGCAAAGGTATGCCTGTTAAGCTAATATCCTGACTTAGACATCAAACCCTCGGCGCGCCTTCCCAATGTGATTGTACCATCAGTGGCTGATTACTCATGCGCTTTCAGTAGTCCATACAGTAGCGGTGTCTGTGCTGGATTCTCACCAGCTTTCTAGATTCTCAAAGAATCACTCAACAGTTTTATTTATTCAATTTCTATATTTAATATACCGTGTCCTTGGCTCTCTGTCAATGAAGTTAGTGGTATAAAGATAATAACTTACTGAAAATACAAAATGGTTACCAAAATATTGAAATCCTCGTGTGACAAATGATGATTTGTTCCCACAATAAGTGTATCAAATGAAGGGACCATTTTGGTCCGCTAGTAGCGGACTTTTTGATATTTTTATTTATTTGGTTATTTGGTGACCGTCACCAATTCTCTGTTCCTTTTAACTATGTTGGGAAAACAGTAGATGTCAAAGCAGGTGAATCGCTTGTTGAATCTATCATAAAAAAGAACGGATTGCCAGTCATAAACGTATGCCTAGCTACAGAAAATATCAGTGGGCGACTATTCCTGATCACATGCCTGAGCAATTCAACAAAGTTGAATGGGATGATCTTAGAATTAAAAATGGGCTTATTCAATCGGTATTCATACAGGTAATGTGATTGATCGAATTTTCGATAGTGTTCATATTAAGGAACAAGCCTATAACTCATGTTTATCAGTTCTTCGCCTAAGTAAACCATATACAGATGAGCGCTTGGAAGTTGCCTGTGAGATTGCGCTTACTAAGCTTCGTTCACCAAGATATAGGAACCTTAAACCTATACTTTCATCAAATCAAGATAAAATATATCTAGCTAAAAAAGATACTCGTCAGAATGATTCTGAGACTTCTGAAAAACAAGGTTATGTTCGAGGCTCTGAGTATTATGGTGGAGGTGACAAATCATGAAATTACTAAATGAAGATACTCGTAGGAAACTTCGTGAGCTAAATCTTGATGAAATGATCGAAGCTATAGAACAACAATCAAAAGACATTGCATATAGTACGATGAACTTTGAAGATCGTATGAAAATGGCAATCGATTATCTTTACCAAAGCAAATATAATAGTAAAGTGAAACGTTTAATTCGGATGTCAAAGTTCCGGATTCCAAATGCAGCATGTACAGATATTTATTATATAGATCGTGGTTTGGATAAAGAAAAATTATTAGCCTTATCCTCTTGCCAATACATCGATACAAACTCTTGCATTGTTTTTCATGGATTTACTGGATCAGGTAAAAGTTACCTAGCTTGTGCTATGGGTAAACAAGCATGTATGCAAGGAATTAGGACTAGATATATAAGAGTACCAGACTTATTAATGCTTCGTGATGAAGCTAGCTTAAAAGAACAAGGTATAACTAAACTATTAAAGAAATTCAGTAACTATACAGTATTGATCTTAGATGAATGCCTAATGTATGAGCTAGCACCTGAAGAACAATATTTCTTATATGAATTAATTGAACGTCGTCATGATTCCTCATCAACAATCTTTTGTACACAATACAAAGTAGAAGATTGGCATGAGCGATTAGGTGGCAACGTTCATGCAGATGCTATGATGGATAGAATTGTACATAATACTGTTTGGGTATTTGCAGGAAATACAAACATGCGAAAGTTCTACGGCAAGCAACCAGAATCATAAACATATATATGCGAACTGCCCATATGGCAGTTCGCTACTAAAAGACAACTAGTGATGCTCTAACCAAATATCGATGATTCCCTAAGTGGATATTGATGTTGCTCTTCGAGCAAATCAGTGATGCTTTTACTGTGAAATAATCAAATAAATCACAATCTTATGATTACATTCAAGATTTACTTCCCAAAGAGGATGTTGCTAAAGCTTTAGATACTTTATGTGATTAAACTGTACCCAACTGTACCCAAGATTATCCAACGCAAAATGCTCACAAACCCAGTATTTATAAGGTTTGTGAGCATTCAATTCAGTGGAGGTGAGACTCACCGAACCCCTATTCAACTTTTTCAGACGCCTTATTTATGGTACGGTTCACCTTATCGCATTCTAAATTCACTTATATTTTCTTGACATTCTGACCAGCAAAATCAATTGTTCTCTTTAACAAAGAAAGACCACAAGCAAAAACAGTCTTCACAACTGTTGCCTTGGTCCATAGAGGTCATCTGAATATCTTGATATAATATTTGCAATTGATGATAATGGTCTATCCCAATTAGCTCTTATAAATAATTACAACCATCTTCATTGCATTTACAAATATTATGGCATACACCTTTTTTAGAACATATCTAAAACAACAAACACCCCCACAAATTATTAGAAAAATATGCGGAGTCAGCAAAGAAATAGCCCCTAACCGGTAAGTTGGGGCTGAGTACGTATTTTTTCTTTTGAACAGAACTGCGGAAGCTAGAGGAAAGTATTCTTTTTTGACCACTTATAAAAAGTAATTAAGCTCTTTTATGTATAAAAAGTAGCTATATTTATTGCTTGCTATACTCATCAAAGCATAAGTTCCCCCTCCCCATTAAAGGAGCTTCTAAGTCGTTATGAAATTAGGGTTTCTAAGGTGTGTTAGCATTATGGATATAGCTATAAAATCCACCACAGTTGGGACAACATAGTCCCTTTTTACCAATAAGCTTCAGAAGCAGCTCATCTTTATCTAATGCTTTAATGACAGGTAAAACAATACCTCTTTGTTTTTTAATAAGTGCTCTAATTAAGGCTACCTTTGAACGTCGAAATCGATTCGATAAGAAGCCGTAATGTCGTATTTTAGTAAAACGGTGTGGTAGCACATGATCTAAAAAACGACGGATAAATTCTTCTCTTGGCAGAGTCATTTCTTTTTTCTGATTATGTCTTTTCCTATCATGATAAGAGAAGGTAACAGATTCTTCATCAAAGTCAATAATACGGTCAGCATAGATGGCTATCTTATGTGTATACCTTCCAAGATACTTGATCACATGGTTAGCATTTTTAAACACACGTTTTGAAAAAACAACCCAATCTTTTTTAAAGAGGTCATCAACAAAGGATTGAAATGCCTTTGGTTCTTCAAGAGGTTTTAGATCGCTTGGAAAAACCAAGTCACCACTACAGTAAAGTGATTTTAGTCCTTCCATGAGCTTTGCTCTATAAACACGGGATAACATTTTAACTGGCAGAAAGAATTTCTTCTTAAAAGGTTTGAACTGTTTTTGATCAAGAGATAAACCACCACCAGGTAGAATACAGTGCAGGTGGGGATGAAATATAAGGTTTTGACTCCAAGTATGAAGTATAAGGCTAAAGCCGGGAATAATGCCAAACTGGCTTTTAGATAGATCAAGGAGTGTTTTTGATGTTGCTTGATACATCAGATTATATAGTGATTTTTGATTAAAATAGACCAAAGGACGTAACTCTTGTGGCAAGGTGAAAACTAGATGGAAATAGTGAGAAGGTACAACAGACTCTTGCTGTTTTTGTATCCAGTTTTCTTTCTTAAAGTTACCACATATAGGACAGTGACGGTTGTGACAGGAATTATGAACAATCTTTTCATGACCACACTCACAAGAAAGTTTGTGACTACCCATATTTGAAGTCTGACAGGAAATAATACTGTTAATAGCTTTGACCTGTTGGAAAGAAAGGTGATGGGTACTAATGTAATCTTCTGGTTTTATTGATATAATAGACTGGAGTTTATTCATAGACTGACGCCTGATCAAGTGGACTTTTGGTAGAGAAAACAAGGGCCGGTGATAGTTGAAGATAAACTTCAGTCGACCGTAAGGTGCTGTGTCCGAGTAATGACTTAATGGTATAGATATCAGTACCATTCTCTAGAAGATGGCTGGCAAAGGCATGTCTAAGTGAATGCGGAGTTACCTTTTTGGTGATGCCAGCAGCAGCCAAGGTTGACTTGAATTCTTTTTCTACTGTACTTTTTGACAAGGGTCTATTCTTATAAGAGTATGCGTAGAAGAGCAATTCATCAGGTTTATAGACACGATAGTAATCTCGAAGACATTCGAGATTATGTTTAGAAAGAATAGCATATCGATCTTTTTTTCTTTTTCCTTGATTGATATATAATTGCATCTTTAACGAGTCAATATCGGAAACTTTAAGTCGTAGAACTTCTCCAATGCGAAGGCCAGAGGCATAGATGGTCATAAAGATTGTTTTGTACTTTAGATTTAGAGATGACTTAAAAATAGATGCAACTTCTTTTGCTGTTAATATCTCTGGTAATTTCTTTGCTTTTCGCATAAATGGAATTGGATCAACGATATGTGGTTTTCTGAGCACCTTTGAAAAGAAGAAGATAAGGATTGAATGATTTTGGTTAATAGTACTATTAGTGCATTTGAGTGTAATCATATGATGAAGATAACCCATAAGGTCATCGGTTGTAATATCTTCAACAGGTTTGTCTAGTGCGGTAAGAACTTTTTTAATACATTGGCAATACATCTTGATAGTACCTTCGGTACAACCTTTAAGTTTAAGTAACTGAGTCATTTGATGGATATAGTTTTCGTAATTCATAAAAACTCCTTTCAATGCGATTGATTAAGTAACTAAACAATCATACCGAAAGGAACTATGGATTTGCAATATTTATTTAACTTAAAAAGCCACCGCGATAGCGGTTTAGTTCAATCAAAATTTGTAATGCTATTTCCTCTCAGCAATTGTTCTTATATTACATACATATATAAGTACACACTGCCAACTTTGGAAATGGACCTTATTGTGTAGGTATTCAGGATGGAAACGCCTTTAATCGACTAATACTGTGCGCCAATGACAATCTAATCTACTGGATTTAGGTGCTCCCTTTAAATATAAAATCCTATCAATTCAGTTACCTTCTTTCTGAGAGTTAAAATTCGATTGCTGGTTTTTGGTTGCTTTTGGCTAGGGAAAGAGCTTAGGTAAATCATACTATGCGAACGGGTATTCGTTCAATGATTAAAAAAAAACTGTCCGTATGTTGGGTGTATGTTGGGTGTATGTTGGGTGTATGTTGGGATGTTGGGACAGTAAGGTCATTTTTACTCCCTTTTTATTTTTGAATTGTTTCTTCATACTACCCCCAGGTGTTACAATTTCAATGTAGTAGGACAATTTTTGATTTCACTTTTTATATCTTATGTTCTTCAAATACTTCTAGTATTTATCAAAATAATTTTTCTATTCATCCTTCATATATTGGACTATCAAAGTCCCATTTTTCTCCGTCATAATCCTCAATATTCTCCACCATTTTATCTACATAACACTTAGCAGTCTCTTCATTCGCATACCAGACATTGGCTTGACCAAATCCATAAGACCTACTTTTTTTTCTTCGAGCTGCTGCCCAAATATGTTTGTTCCTTGTTCCCTCTGGAAGCAATACACAATCTTCAGATTTTGCCATAATGTTAAATACATGTTCAAACTGCTGCCCATCTTCAAATTGTAGCTCTATCGATTGGTAGTTCCTATAGACAATCGCGTGCTTCTACCATCCTACAACGACTGATTCATTAGTATATGACCTAGCACACCAGACAATTAGAACATCATCAACATATTCTTCATTTTTTACAGCATTACAACCCTCAATCTTTTCAATATGCATTTCATTTGGATCTTTACCATTGGTACTTTTTGTTGCATAGTTGCCATAACAATATTCTACATTATCTGATTCATTAAGAATTCGACTAAAATTCATATCTTCCCCTGCCTCATGATTCTTTTCAACATAGGAACCACCATGCTGAGGTATATCTCCATCGAATGCACCTTGATAATATTTCATCCATGCAATATTACAAAACAAGATTCTCATACTTCGTACTCCTGCCCGAACTTAGCTAATTGATATCTAATTTAGTTGATTAAGTAACTCTTAAACCTTCTTAACTTCAATATCTTTCACCTGGTTATATCCCAAATCATTTTTTATAAATCGAAGTAACGCCATCTCATGATCTCTTAGTAACTCAACATGATTATCTCTGTGAATTTCAATAATCCATTTACTATAATATCTGCCATTCCTTCTTTCATGGTACTTCACATCACTAACAGCTGCTGCTCTAAAAAAGAAGTTTATAATCCTTTTGATTGTACACTCCACTGGCTCTTTAGCTGTTGTTGTTATTAGTCTGAATTCAGGTTTGGAAGCTAAATCAATGCTTGTGTTAAGAAAATTAATTAGTTCAGTGCCCTTCTCCCGATTACACGATTTACATAATAGTTGAAGATTATCTAACTCCGTGCGTCCACCAAGTTTAACAGGCAAAATATGGTCAATCTCTAGTCGAAGCCCTTTGCCAAATTCTCTTCCACAACATCTACATCTTTTAAGATCCCTTGTCATTAATGAATCTCTATAATCCTCTGGTAAATGTTTGGTAACTTCCTTAATTATTACTTCTGGTAACCCATCTGGCTTTGCATCCATTCTTTCCCATACTTGGTTATAGGCATCAACAAACCACTGATACCGCTTATATAGGGTACGCCACATCTTCCGAGGATCATTGTATTCCCGCTTAAGAACTTCTCTTTCCATGGCTCTAGTTAGGTTCGAATTATCAACTGCAAGTCTATCAATGTCATACTGCTCCCTAACCTCAAACTTAACAAACTCAGGTTCAGTGGCATTCTGAGCAATATGTCTTATTATATGCGATACTCCGGAACCAAGATTCCCATCTATATCTTCGTCAAAGTTAATTAACTTAGGATTCTTTGATATGAATTCTTCGATAAGTGTATTGATATCACAATTTTCCTTTGCCCAGTGTTTCGGTATTTTACTACTATTTTGCATCACCATAAGCTCTTTGACTAAATGCAGGACTGATGCAACATTCGATTCATATACCATTACTGAACTATGTAAAGATGCAAGTTCCTGATTATTATCAGAATCGTCTTCCTGTTCAACTGCCACCGTATATTCTGTCTCGAACCATCCTACCGGAACAAAATGTCTACTTGAATAGTTCTCTTTACCTTGAAATTCAATATCTCTGCAAGCTCGCTTAACAAGCATAATTGAAATCAATTCCATTGGTGGGACACCAGGTCTAATAACTCTATCAGTAGCAGTGCCACCTTCTAGATTAACAATATTTGCAAATGGTAGTAAACGACTCCATTTATCCATAAAAAAGACTATATTGGCTTGAGTTTTACTTTTACCACCTCCAGCTTTTGGACCTCTTAGCGATCGTCCAATCATCTGTGTAAGCAATATGCCACTTGTAGTATTTCTTGTAATCATAACCGTCTGGACATCCGGCACATCGACCCCTTCTGTCAGCATTTTTACATTAACAAGAACATCCAACTTGTTCTCCTTGAAATCCTTTAAAACTTTTTCATTATAAGTATTATCACGTCTGCCTTGACCATCCATACTGGATTGTCTGTTACCTGAAACGCTGGAATAGATGCTATCAGCACTTATGTTTTTCTCCTTTAGCTTTTCTACAATATACTCACATTGATACCATCGATCAGCAAATATGATTGTCTTACCATATTTTTTTTTATTAATAATATAGTCACTAATAATCAAATCATTTCTTGCAGAATCCTTTGCTAGATCTTCAACAATATTATTTGGAAGGTCCTTGTGAAGATTCATTATACGATTATACAGCTTGTCATCAACAGACATCTCTCTACCGGTAGGTTTCTGGATATATTCAGGTTTAGCAAGAATATTCGACTTATATAGATTATTAATGTCAGCTTGATAGCAAACACCATTACTGAATATTTTATCTAACCAACCTGATATTCTTTTGTCATTATGTGTTGGTGTTGCCGTTAATCCCAATAGATAAAGATTTGGAACAATACCCTTTAATTCCAACAACAATGAGCGACAACCGTAGGCAGGAGCATGATGTGCTTCATCAAGAACAACAAAAAGTCCGTCCTCTTTACTTGCTTCAACCCATTTACGCAATTTATATTTAACACTTTCACCCCTGAAACCGATAGTCTCATTAAGTATATCGCTTGTTGCCGTCTGTGTAGTGATTATAACAACGTCATCACTTGTTTCAATATAACCTGAACCAGCATGTGCCCTGCTTGATGATACCGTTCTAATATTCAATGTTCTTCGATCTGGCATAATATTTGATGCTTCTTGAACAAACCCTTGCGTTGCTTGGTCTAGTAGATATGATGACTGAGCCATCCAGAGTACCTTAATATTTCTAGATAACATTATTCTGGATATCCAATTGATAGCAGTATATGTTTTGCCACCACCTGTGGGTAAGACAAGTAAAGATGCTTTATAGCCTTCTTGTGGTATTGAATACAGGTCATTCATGGCCTCAAAAGCAGCTCGTTGATGTGGAAACGGTGATTTGAGAATTAAATCTTGCTCTCTGATTTTCTCTAAATCTAATTGATGATATCCATTCATTATACTTCCTCCCAATACATATTCCTCATAATTTATCACGTTCACTTACTCCCTCTAATTCAAAAGTAGTCAAATATTTTCAAATACGGGTATAACCTGATCAAGTCTTAACTGAAGGTTTTGCTCTAGTTCGGTTCTTCTATTTACCTATTTACTGCGCTTACTATCATCCAATGATATCTGAATATCTATTATCATATTTTTCACTCTTTCTATATCTCATTTCTTCTCAAT
>JAQICP010000082.1 GCA_027858555.1 Vallitaleaceae bacterium | reverse complement strand
GAAACTTTCCATGCCAAAACAACTTATCCCTATATAAGAAAACTAGGATTCCTACTATTTGTAGTATTTTAATTAGCCCGATACACTGTATATTGTGCATGCTTTATTATTTTCCTTTTATAAATGATCGAATTATTGTATAATGATAATATATTTTAAAGGGGGTACATTATGAAGTGTCCGTTTTGTATGGGTGAGAACATCAAAGTAATAGATTCAAGACCTTCAGAAGAGAATAATGCTATTCGTAGACGCAGGCAATGTGAAGATTGCAATAAGCGTTTCACGACATATGAAACAATTGAAAGTGCACCACTCATTGTTATCAAGAAAGATGAGACAAGGGAACCTTACTCAAGAGAGAAGATTCTATCCGGTGTACTTAAGTCTACCAATAAAAGACCCGTTGGTATGAAAGAAATTGAGCTGATGCTGAGCGACATTGAAAATATACTGCATAATTCTATGGAAAAAGAGATTCCAAGCAGCTATATTGGTGAGTTGGTTATGGATAAGATCAAGGACTTAGATGAAGTTGCTTACGTAAGATTTGCATCTATTTATAGAGAGTTTAGAGATATTAATTCATTTATGGATGAACTTAAAATAATACTTAAAGAAAAATAAAAAAACAGCTTAGGCTGTTTTTTTACATCTTATACGCCTGCCATACGTAAGTATCTAAGGTACTCATTATCTGTATTAAGATACTTTGTCTGATTAAGGAAGTTATGAGTGATACTAAAGAAAAAATGAAAATTTATTTAAGAGGCAGATCATTAGAGTGGCTTCAGGACAAGGTTATTGCAAAAGTGTCGGCAAGTCATAACGCGGCAACTAGAAAGTGGTTTAGGGATACTAGAATTTAGAATATATGACACATTTGAAAGGAAAAATTAAATGATTGATTTATATGTAATAGGCGTCGGAGGTAGTGTTGGTAGCGCCAATATTGAAGTTCACGATATCTTATTTGTTGCTGCCGAGAATTTCATCTTGAACCGTAATAAAATTCAGTTATGAATTCGGTTATAATTTCTATGAGTGTTTGCAAAATAGGATTAGTTGCCGTATTCAATCTATTGATAAATTAGAAAGTTTTTAAGGCGTTTTTTTATTTAGTCAAAAGAGCTTTCTTTTTTTATGAAATACATGAAGCATATACAAGCCAAATGTATGCTCCAAGCACACATATAGATCCTGCATATTTGAGATAATAAGCTATTATGATTTGGCACTAAAGCCAATGATTTCATTGATAATAGGAGGTATATATGTACAAAAAAGTCATGAGTGCTGCACTACTGGGCATTAATGGGTATATGGTTCACGTTGAAGTGGACATCTCAGAAGGTTTTCCCAGGTTCGATTTAGTAGGGCTGCCAGACAGCGCTGTAAAAGAATCCATTGAAAGGGTTCGCACATCTATTAAAAACTCAAAACTGCCATTTCCGTACAAACGCATCACAGTTAATCTTGCACCAGCCCACATTAAAAAGAAAGGACCTTTCTTTGACCTGCCCATCGCAGTAGGTATACTGGCTTGTGAATCTTTGGTTAGGGACGATTATCTGAGTGATACAGTTTTTATTGGAGAGTTATCACTAGATGGCAAGATTAGAAAAGCCAGAGGTATCCTCCCCATGATATTTGGTGCCCTTGAAGCCGGCTATAAGCGGTGCATGATACCCTATGATAATAGGGATGAAGGCTGCGTGGTACAAGGCATTGATATTATTCCTGTAAAAGACCTTACAGAAGCTGTTGGTATCATTAATGACACTATTAGCTACACACCTTATACCAGACAAAACACTAAACGTACCACTGGTTCGAGAAAAAGCTACCAAGATGATTTTTCTGAAATAAGAGGGCAAGAAGCAGTGAGACGTGCCCTTGAAATAGCAGCAGCGGGGATGCATAATATTATCATGATTGGTCCGCCTGGATCGGGAAAGACCATGATGGCAAAAAGGATACCAAGTATCTTACCGGATCTGTCATTTGGAGAGAGTATCGATCTGACAAAGATATATAGTGTAGCAGGGCTGCTAAAAGAGAATGAATCACTTATTGTGCAGAGGCCTTTTCGAGCACCACATCACAGCATATCACAACATGCCCTAA
>JAQICP010000515.1 GCA_027858555.1 Vallitaleaceae bacterium | reverse complement strand
TATATGGATTAACGAGATCAAGGTAGGCTATTCAGTGGGCTCGATGACACCGGCGGCCTTTGATATTACAGATTATATAAGAATTGGTGATAATACAATCAGTGTAGAAGTATATCGTTATGCGGCAGGTTCGTATCTGGAGGATCAGGACATATGGTTCTTAAGTGGCATCTTTAGAGATGTGTTCATCTATCACGAACCCAAAATACACATTAATGACTATTTCGCAAGATGTCAGGTTGAAGCCGCAACCAATCTGGTTCATTTAGATCTGGATGTAGAGGTTATCAGTGCAATTGATAAGAATCAAGCACTTCAGATAAAAGTTGAGATTATTAATAATTCAGGTGAAGTGGTGCATGATTTTGATGGACGGTTAGTGGCCAGACATAGTGAGATTAAAAAAGTACATTTAGAGACTAGTATTATGGGTATTGATTTGTGGTCGGCCGAACTGCCTAATCTATATGTGATTTTGATGTATTTGAAAGAGGGCAATGGCACCGTGATACAAGTTAAGAAATTCATGTTCGGGTTTAGAGAGATTCGAATCACGGCAGGGCAGCTCTTGATTAACAATAAGCCAATCCTCTTAAAAGGCATCAACCGGCATGATTTTGATCCAGAGACGGGCTATAGCATATCTGAAGAAAGATATGAAGAAGATATCAGAATCATTAAACAATGTAATATTAATGCCATAAGAACAAGTCATTACCCTAATGATACTTACTTCTATGAATTGTGTGATAAACACGGTATTTATGTCATTGATGAGGCTAATGTGGAGACCCATGGCCTAACTAGCAAGCAAATACCAGGCTCTGACCCTATGTGGACGAAGGCTGTTATAGATAGAATGATGAGGATGGTGGAGCGGGATAAGAATCATGCCAGTGTCATCATGTGGTCACTGGGGAATGATGCCGGTTACGGTGATAATTTCTTAGTGATGAAAAAAGTGGCATTAAGATCAGATACGACGAGACCATTTCATTATGAAAAGGATACGGACTTAATGACCACGGATGTCTTGTCCAAGCAGTTTGGATCACTAGAGTTTGTTGATGCCATAGGAAATCATGAAGATATAGGTGTTGGTAGGTTTAACAATCTAAGACCTGCTAGAGTTAGGGATATGGCCTATATAAACGAAGATTACAAAGATATGCCAGCATTACTATGTGCATTTGCACCAAGCTCAGAGAATGGACTTGGCTTGTTAGACGCCTATGTAGAACGCTTTGAAAATTATGACAATTGGTGTGGTGGTTTTATATGGGATTTTGTGGACCAGTCGCTGATGTGGGATGATCATGGGGAAAAGCAATGGTTGTACGGCGGCGATTTTGGCGAAGAAGTCAGTAGTACCTATGAATGTGTCCATGGTATCGTATCAGCAGACAGGGTTATGCACCCTGCAGCATATGAAGTTAAGAAAGTCTATCAACCTATAAAGATTGAAGCAATAGATCTTAGCAGTCATAAGATTAAGATAACTAATAAGCATGTATTTGCAGACCTGTCAAAGTATTATCTGACTTGGGATTTATTAGAAGATGGCGAGCTGTTACAAGAAGGTACATTTGACGAGATATATATTGAACCAAGCGAGAGTGCTGAACTCATTATTCCTATTAGCAGTTATGAACGCATACTCGGAGCTGAGTATCACATTTCCATAAGCTTGAGATTAAAAGAAACACAATTTTATGAAGAAGCAGGCTGTATCGTGGCATGGGATCAATTCAAGATGCCTTTTGAAATGTCCCAAAAAGTACCGGTTTTTACTGAGTCAGAACTAAAAGTATATGACAGGAAAATCAAAACAGAAATTGATGGTAATGGATTCAATATAAGAATATCCAAATTGACCGGAGACATTACGTCTATTATGTACGATGAGGTAGAATATCTTGTGTCACCACTGAAACTTAATTTCCATAGAGCCATGACGGACCATGACCTTCTAAGTGACAAAAAGCGGAAGAAGTTTTGGAAAAAAGCATCAGAAGGGTACGTGGTTAAAAAAGTTGAAATAGAGGACCTGAAAAACCTTGTCACCATTACTATCCATAGGAAAGTTCAAGGCATTCGAAATGTAGTTTTAACAAGGTATAGCGTTGATGGAAGAGGTAATATAGAAGTATTTAATCAGATGACACCAAAGCGTGAAGTGATCAAAATAGGGACAACATTTGACATGACCCATGACTATCAATATCTGACATGGTATGGAAAGGGTTATCATGAGCATTATGATGATCGTGAAAAAGGTGCGAAAGTTGGCGTCTATGAATGTCATATCAGCGAGTACATTCATAACTATGTGAGACCGCAAGAAAACTCAAACCGAACTGAAATCAGATGGCTTACACTCTCGACTAAAGAGGGTGAAGGGCTTATGTTCGAAGAAACAGGCGAAAGCCTACTGAATGTCAGTGCTTGGCCGTATACCCTTGATGACTTGGATACAGCGACACATGCTCATAAATTGCGTAGCCGAGAAACAGTGACTGTTAATATCGATCTTAAACAGCAAGGTGTTGGGTCCTATCACCCCAAAAAAAGAGGTACCACACCCTTTAAAATACTCAAAAATAAGGAATATACTTATGCTTTTAAGATTAGTAAAGTGTATTAGCCCAGAGTATGGGTGCTAAAGAAAAAAGAGAGCGCGAACGCAGCGAGGCCATTAATAAACGGAAATTAGAAGTTATTAATGCTGCCAAGGCTATGTTTACGAGTAAGAGCATAGAAAACACGTCTATGCAAGATATCGCTGACAAAGCAGAAGTTGGGGTGGCATCTGTTTACAGATATTATAAGAATAAGTCTGACTTAGTGTATGCAGTTGCGCTTGAATATATAGATGAATCTATATTGGATAACGACCTCATATTAACGGGAAGTGGTTTAGATAAAGCAGAACAGCTCATTGACTATCTACTTGCTGGTTATAAAACTAAGGCGCAGCTATTGTCGTTTGTTGAACAGTTTGAAATATTCCTATTAACCCATGTTGATGCTTCTTCTGATCTGCATGGATACAATCATACAGATGTGTTTAGAAGACTACTAGATGAAGAAATTCGAATGTTGAATCAAGTCCTTATTGAGGGCATTAAAGACGGTACCATTCGCAAAGATGTGGATTTGCAAGAAACTGCGCTCAGTATGATCAATCTATATCGTCTGATTGGACAAAAAATAGCATTTCAAGTTGAAATGCTACATCAAGACACAGTTGTTTCAGGCGAGGGCATTAAAATATACAAAGACATGATGCTAAGATATCTTGCCAGTGCTTAAGGCTACTGAAGTCTTTTATTGATATTATCTATATTAGTATGCATCTTATCCTTTTGCGGCTTATTGCTATCCGGCTCGGTTTTCGGATTAGTAAGCGTGGACTTCAGAATTTTTTCAATATGATTAGGATTAGGATCAGTTGCTTTACTATTCTCGTCAGACGATGCAGATTTGTTGGCATCTTTTGATAATTGTTCTTTTTTATGAGTCTTAAGACGTTCGGCGACCTCTGGGTTCATATTAGAATGATTTGAAAAATGCTGCTTCTCAAGAACGGTCAAAACTTTATTAGAAAGACTGATCGGATCGATTGGTTTAATAGCATAATGCTCAATTTTAAAAGCTGATGCAGCTTCAAGAACTGTGTTTTTAGTTGCGTCACCTGTTAGCACTATGATAGGTATATGCTTATAATTTGGTGTTGCTTGTAGAAATTCCATTAAATCAAAACCAGAGGTTTCTTTTAACCCTAAGTCCATCAGTATCAAATCTACCAATTGACCCTTATACAGAAGATGGTTCAGCATAGAAGTCTTGTTGTGGGCCTCAATTACAATAATATCATATTTGCTTAGTAATAATCTTACTTGATGTCTTATGGTATATGAATCGTCTACAATCATAACTACTTTTCCAGTAAATAGCATATTATCACCTCTTATCTGTTTAGTTCTAAACTAACACCATTGGTAGCAAAAAATGCCACTATATCTATGCAGGCACGTGCAAAGGTTCTCTTTATCTCTTGCCACAAGTCATTAGCTTCTTGATCTGTTTTTTGATCCAGCGAATGACTTAATAGATAGTTATCTAACACCAGTAGCAATGAATAGACTGGATCAACATATAGGTTAGCTGAAACACCTTTGAAGTTGTGGATTAATTTTTCTACTTCGGCAGGCGCGGCAGTTAACATCATATTACTAATTGATTCAACTAAATCAATACATTCAAATATATAATCCTGATATAAAAACCCTATATCATCAAAATCATCAATACCCATATCGTTCATAAATCTTGTGATGTGAACACCAATTGGAATTACATTATCCATCTCACTCATAAAAATCTCCCAAGCGTTGACATAGCTAGCCTTTTGGTTTGTTGAGCCATGTCTGTATAGTCTGATGAAGTGTTTCTATTTTTACAGGCTTTGTTATGTAATCATCCATACCTGTTTGTATGCATTTTTCCTTGTCTTCTTTAAGAGCACTGGCAGTTAATGCTATGATCGGAATATGGCGGTCAAACAATTCTTCTTGTTGTCTAATAATAAGGGTGGCACAATAACCATCCATGATAGGCATCTGACAATCCATGATGATGATATCATAAGGATTCTCGAAATACTCTTCTACCACTTCTTGACCATTATCAACGATACTAACCTCGTATTTGTATTTTTGCAATTGCATTTTAAGTAACTTTTGGTTGGTTTTATTGTCCTCTGCCACTAAAATCCGACCAGTTTTTTGAGTACTTGATGTAGCTACTTTGGTTTCGGCAATAGAAAAATCAGTTTCTGTCAACTTGAATGATATGATGAAGGTGAAAGTTGAACCAACACCTACAGCACTTTTTATATGCAAGGTACCACCATACATATCAATCAATGATTTGCAGATAGGAAGACCAAGTCCGGTGCCACCAAATTGTCTGGTTATGGAGTCGTCTTCTTGTACAAAAGGGTTGAATATTCTTTCTTTAGTATCTTCGTTAAAGCCGATACCCGTATCTGCTATAATGAATTCGATATCCACGTTGTTTTTATATTTTTTAAGCAGATTAGCTGTTAAATTAACAGAACCTAAATGTGTGAACTTGATAGCGTTGCCAACAAGATTGACTATGATTTGGCGTAGTCTGACTTGATCGCCTAAAACTGTGGGGATATGATTATCGGCAGTCACATTAAAAGCTATGTTTTTAACTTTAGCTTCGTGTGTGAAGATGGTGGCAATCTCACCCATGATTTTGATGATATCGATTGGTGCTGATTCGAGCCCCATTTGGTTGGCTTCCAATTTTGAAAAGTCCAGTATGGTATTAATGATATCGTACAGTATGTTAGCAGATTGGTTGATGCTAGTAATCAAGTCCTGTTGATTCTCATCAAGGCTTGTTTCAATCATTAGTTCAGACATCCCAATAAGTGCATTAAGAGGTGTTCTTAGTTCGTGGCTCATATTGGCTAAAAACATGGATTTTTCACCAATGCTATCTTCTGCTGCCTTTTTAAGTGTTTTAAGCTCTGCGAGTGCCATGTGAACATTAGTATTATCTCTTAGGGATAAGAAATAGAAATTTCTATTAACATCCTCTACTTTTAAAGGATGTTGTTCCATAAGGAAGTGGTTTGTCTTGCTACCTTTATCAAGTTCAATGTTTTTTTTAGTTGACGTTGAAAGGGTATTGCTTTTGACTATTAAAAATAAGCCTTCATCGATACTTTGAATGCTTTTATTAATAGAAGTTTCATTAAGGGTGTAGTATTTTTTTGCCGAAGTATTATAATCAACTAGTTTATACTCATCATTGAATATTAAGATAATATCATCCGTTTTAGCAAATACATAATTTTTGGGAGGTATTACGATAACCTGTTGTTGTGCTTTGTTTATAGCAAGTTGGTTCATTACTAAATAGGTTGCCCCTATTCCGAAAAGTAAACCAATCAATCCAATTAAAATATAGACCATATGCGCACCTTTGAATTCCTTCTTATGTGTATTTCTGAATATATAAAGTATATGATTCATTTTACCAAAAAAACCTAATTATTACAATGAAACTTCATATCTGTCAAAAGTTTTAGCTTATATACTTAAAATGCAAAAAAAGCATGAAAATATATTGGACATTGACATTTCTATCTGTTATAATATTAACGAACATTTATGTTTGCGTGACATACTATGAGAAACATATATTGGAGCTAAAATGAAGCTTAAATATGACTTACATATCCATACTGCACTCTCACCTTGCGGTGCCGAGGATATGACGCCCAACAATATTGTTAACATGGCATTACTAAGTGACTTAGACATCATAGCTATAACTGATCACAATTCCTGTGAGAATGTTGAGGCCGTCATTGAAGTAGCTAAAGGAACAACTTTGCTCGTCATACCAGGTATCGAAATAGAAACAAAAGAGGAGATTCATGTAGTGTGTTTATTTTCGGATATGGATAGTGTATGCAATGTGCAAGACATGGTGTATATGCATCTGCCAGAACTGAAAAACAAACCAACTATATTTGGGCGGCAGTTAGTACTCAACAATGCGGATACCGTTATAAGACAAGAGGAAAAACTATTATCATTTGCTACAGATTTATCCATTAATCAATTAGTAGCTATTGTAGAAGCACATAATGGTGTTATGATACCGGCACATATTGACCGGCCAAGTAATAGTATCATATCCAACCTAGGTATGATTCCAGATGACATACAACTAGGTACATTGGAGATATCCAGACATCAGAGCTTAGAAGCATACCAACATGTATATTCAAATTATAGGTTAATCCAGAATTCCGATGCACATGACTTAGGTTTCATAGGCATATGTAATCAAACAATTGAACTACCTGAAAAAACAACCATCGCATTAATAAGGGCTTTAAAAACTAGTTAACATGTCATGATAGTGACAAAGCATTTTTGTAGCAATACTAATAATCGGATACCATACTAACCTAATATTGTTAAATAAATGACAAATTCATTTTGGATTTGCTCAAATTTATATAAACGACACCTATTATCAAGGAGGTTTAAAATGTCAGTAAAGACAGATTTAACAGAAACAAAATTTAATGAGCTTGAAGCGTACATGGAAACAATACCTGTTAAAAAAGGTGAACTTATTCGCGTGTTGCATAAAGCGCAGGGTATTTTTGGCTATTTACCAGAAGAAGTACAGAAATATGTAGCAAAAAAAATGAATGTTTCAACTGCTAAAGTATTTGGCGTAGTGAGTTTCTATTCTTATTTCACCATGAAGCCAAAAGGTGAGCATGATATAGCGATATGCTTAGGTACCGCTTGTTATGTGAGAGGTGCTGAAAAAATATTAGACGCGATCAAACGCGAAACTGGTATCGAAGTCGGCGAGACTTCAGCAGATGGCAAATTCTCAATTACAGGACTTAGATGTGTAGGCGCGTGTGGTTTGGCACCAGTAGTGATGGTTAATGACAAAGTATATGGCCGTCTAACAGCGGATATGATCAAAGGCATCATCGACAATTACAGATAAGGAGGAAAACTTATGGCAAAGATTAAATCATTTGCAGAACTTAAAAAAATAAAAGAGCAAGTACAAACAAGAGTAGAATTACGTGAAAAAGGCGAAAATATAAATGACCTTATTCAGATTAAAGTAGCAATGGCAACATGCGGTATTGCTTCAGGTGCAAGAGAAATCATGAATTACATGATCGATGAATTAGCTTCAGAGGGTGTTGATAACGTGGTAATAACCCAAACAGGTTGTATGGGTTACTGTTACGCAGAGCCAACAATAGAAGTGACAATACCTGGTAAAGAATCTGTTATATATGGTGATGTGACAGAGGCGAAAGCATTAGAGATTATTCAAAAGCACATCGTTAATGGTGAAATGGTGGACGGTATCATTCCAGCAACACACAAAACAATCGAGTAATGACAAAGACAATATTCATAAAAATATAAGGAGGCATACAGAATGGCTAACTATAATACACATGTATTAGTCTGTGGTGGAACAGGCTGTATATCAGCAGAGTCTGATTTGATTATAGAAAATATTGAAAAGCAATTAGTTGAAGAAGGCATGGCAGATTCAGTACAAGTACTTAAAACTGGATGCTTTGGATTCTGTGAAAAAGGACCAATTGTTAAAATATTACCTGACAACACATTCTATGTTCAAGTGACACCAGATGACGCTACTGAACTAGTAAAGGAACATATTGTAAAAGGTAGAAAAGTTGAAAGACTTTTATTCACTGATCCAGAGACAAAAGAAAAGGTTTCAGATTCAAAAAACATGGATTTTTATAAAAAACAATTAAGAATTGCTTTAAGAAATTGCGGTATTATCGATCCTGATAAGATTGAAGATTATATTGCTAGAGATGGTTACAGTGCTCTTGGAAAAGTCTTAACTGAAATGACACAAGATGAATTAATTGATATTATGAAAGCATCAGGACTTCGTGGTCGTGGAGGCGGGGGATTCCCAACCGGCCTCAAATGGAACTTTGCAAAAGGCTATGCTTCAGACCAAAAGTATGTTATATGTAATGCTGATGAAGGCGATCCAGGTGCATTCATGGATCGTTCCATATTAGAAGGTGACCCACATTCAATCGTTGAAGCTATGGCAATCAATGGTTACGCAATAGGCGCAACTATTGGTAAAGTATATATCCGTGCAGAGTATCCACTTGCAATTAAGAGACTTGAAAAAGCTATTGATGATGCAAGAGAATATGGTTTACTTGGTGAAGATATCATGGGTACAGGCTTCAATTTTGATATTGATCTGACTTATGGTGCCGGAGCATTTGTATGTGGTGAGGAAACAGCGTTAATCCATTCAATGGAAGGTGAGCGTGGCGAACCAACAACAAAACCACCATTTCCTGCAGAGTCAGGCTACTGGGGTAAGCCAACTAATGTTAACAATGTAGAGACTTTTGCTAACGTGCCAGTAATCATCCTAAAAGGTGCTGATTGGTTTGCGAGTATTGGCTCTGAAAAATCTAAAGGTACTAAAGTATTTGCACTAGCAGGTAAAATCAACAACGTTGGTCTGATTGAAGTACCAATGGGTACAACCCTTAGAGAAGTAATCTATGATATCGGTGGTGGCATCAAAGATGGTAAGAAATTCAAATCAGTTCAAACGGGTGGACCATCAGGTGGCTGTTTAACTGCTAAAGATCTAGATACACCTATCGATTATGACAATCTTATAGCTAAAGGCTCAATGATGGGTTCAGGCGGTATGATCGTTATGGACGAAGATGACTGTATGGTATCTGTTGCCAAATTCTACTTGCAATTTACAGAAGAAGAATCATGTGGTAAATGTACACCATGTCGAGTTGGAACAAAACGTCTATCAGAATTATTAGAATTAATTACTGAAGGTAAGGGCGAGATGAAACATCTTGATGAATTGAAGCACTTAAGCCGTGTTATCAAAGACACCGCATTATGTGGACTTGGACAAACAGCTCCCAACCCAGTATTATCAACAATGGAAGCTTTTGCTGATGAATACTTAGCCCATATTAAAGATGGCAAATGCCCAGCAGGTCAATGTAAGAACTTACTTGAGTATAAGGTTCTTGAAGACAAATGCATCGGCTGTACTGCTTGTGCAAGGGTATGTCCTGTAAATTGTATCTCTGGTGAAGTTAAGAAACTTCATGTAATTGATCAATCTGCATGTATCAAGTGTGGCGCATGTATGGATAAATGTAAATTCGATGCGATAATCAAACAATAATTCGATAGATTAAACGATAAAGGAGTGTAATCATGTCAGATATTAAATTAACTATTGATGGCAAAGTAGTATCTGTACCAATGGGTAGCACGGTACTCGAAGCTGCAAGAAAAGTAGATGTACATATACCAACATTATGCCATCTTGATTTACATGATACTAAGATGGTTAACCAAGCTGCATCATGTAGAATATGTGTTGTTGAGATTGACGGTAGAAGAAACTTAGCGCCTTCATGTGCAACACCTGCTCTTGACGGAATGGTTATCAAGACCAATACAATCAGAGTATTAGATGCAAGAAAAACAGTTTTGGAATTATTATTATCAGATCATCCTAAGGAGTGCTTAACTTGTGCAAAATCAGGTGAATGTGAACTTCAAGGATTAGCAGAAAGTTTTGGCGTAAGAGAAATAAATATAACAGGTAAAGCACAATCAACTTATAGAAAAGATGTGACAACTTCTCTGATTCGGGATATGGATAAATGTGTCATGTGTCGTCGTTGTGAAACCATGTGTAACAAGGTTCAAACAGTAGGCGCGCTGTCAGCTATCAACAGAGGATTTGAAGCCGTTGTTTCTGCTGCATTTGACTTGCCTATGGGTGAAACAGTATGTACCCACTGTGGTCAATGTGTAGCTGTATGTCCAACTGGTGCATTAACTGAGAATGATGCAACATGGAAAGTTGTTGAAGCATTAGCAGATCCTGAAAAAGTAGTAGTTGTTCAGACTGCACCTGCAGTAAGAGTTGCAATCGGCGAAGAATTTGGACAAGACCCAGGTACAACCGTTACAGGTCAGATGGTAACAGCGCTTAGAAATCTTGGGTTTGATCATGTCTTTGATACAGACTTTGCAGCTGACCTTACCATATTAGAAGAAGGTACTGAATTATTACAAAGACTCGGGAAATTCTTAGCTGGTGAAAAAGAAGCATTACCAATTCTTACATCATGTTGTCCAGCTTGGGTTAACTTTATTGAAAGTCAATTCCCGGAACTCATACATATTCCATCAACGGCTAAGTCACCTCAACAAATGTTTGGTTCAATTGCTAAGAGTTATTATGCAGATATATTGGACATTCCACGTGAGAAGATGGTAGTTGTATCAATCATGCCGTGTCTTGCTAAGAAATATGAAGCTTCAAGAGAAGAATTTGCTGTAAATGGTAACTCGGATGTTGACTTGGTACTCTCTACCAGAGAGTTAGCAAACTTGATTCAAAGATCTAATATGAACTTAATGGACCTTGAGAAATCTGAGTTTGATCAACCAATGGGTGCTTCTACTGGTGCAGCGGTCATATTCGGTACTACTGGTGGTGTTATTGAAGCTGCGGTACGTACAGCATATGAAGTCCATACAGGAAAAGAATTACCAAAAATTGACTTTGAAGAACTAAGAGGTTTTGAAGGCGTTAGAGTTGCAGGTGTTGATATGGATGGTTTCATGCTTAACATCGGTATTGCACATGGTCTTGGTAATGCAAGAGCTTTACTTGAAGAAGTAAGAGATGGCAACCCAAGAAATATCCATGCAATCGAAGTTATGGCTTGCCCAGGCGGTTGTATCGGTGGAGCAGGACAGCCTTTCCACCATGGTGACGGCTCAATCCTTAAGAAACGTCAATCAGCTATTTATCAAGTTGATAGAGAGATGCCAATTAGAAAATCACATGAGAATCCAGCTATTACTGAATTATATGAGAAATATCTAGGTAAACCATGTGGTCATCTTTCACATCAGTTACTACACACTGAATATGCAGTAAAAGATAAAGTATAATAATAATTAAGAAACCGCCCCGGAAGTTCCTGGGCGGTTTTTTTAGGCAGTAGTAAAGTTCTCTATAGGAAATTTGTATGGCTAAACGATTTTTTCATACATTGAAAGAAATATTGATGGATAAGACGCCTACTGGAGGTATACTTTGTTCTTGCATAATATATTGCAAAAGAATAAGCAGCATTATTTTAGGTAATATTTTCATTGTAATTATTTGTTAAAAAATGGAAAAATGAGGTATCAAACTAGAAATGTAATATGCTATACTGATAATAGTACATGATATCGAAGATGGTCTAATTAACCCTATTAAGTGTATGTCACTAGATGTGAAAATGATTAATGACAGATTTAGTAAAAGGAGTGTATTTATGAAAAAGCAACAGATTAATGACCATACAATAGCCTTCATTTTTGATGAAATTTCTGGATTTGAGACAGCTGTATTTTTAATTGATAAACCTAATAGATACTATTTGATAGATACTTTTTGTGGTGCCAATCCTATGAGTGCTATATTAAGTCACATTGAGACACTAGAAGTCAAAAAGCGGTTAGTTGTTATAAACACACATTTTCACTGGGATCATATGTGGGGCAATTGTTTGTTTAAGAATCGAGATATCATCTCACATGCATCATGTAGAACTTTAATCGAGGATACTTGGGATCAGCAGATTGAAAGCAGCGGTAAATATATCATGGGCAATAATGAGATGACATTACCTAATCTGGTTTTTCAGCAGAGTTTGATGTTTGAAGATGATGGGATTGAGTTGTTATATAGTCCAGGGCATACCAGCGATAGTATTAGTATTTATGACCGTGAACAAGCCACCCTATTTGTTGGGGATAACCTTGAAAAGCCTTTACTTTTTATTGAGGACAAGGACATTAATCGATATCTGCGAACATTAGAGAAGTATATTGATTATCAGCCTGAAGCAATAGTTGCCAGTCACTCAATTGGCATGAGTTTTGAGGATTTAGAAGATGCAATTGAATATCTAAAAAAAATCAGTACTGGGCAGAAGGTCAGTTTTGAAGAGCCGACTAAACAAGCAATTCATGAAAAGAATAAAAGTTTT
>JAQICP010000485.1 GCA_027858555.1 Vallitaleaceae bacterium | reverse complement strand
GAATATGCTTACACAAATCTTTAATCAAGTCCTAACTATGAGCTTTGTAGCAACTGTGATTATATTCGGTGTGATTATTTCAAGAGAGTTGTTGAAACGAGCGCCTAAGATATTTGCTTATATTTTGTGGGGAATCGTTCTGTTTCGACTGCTTTGTCCAATATCGATTGAAAGTAATTTTAGCATCATGCCAGCAGGTATCAGTACATGGGTGTCAAATCTTGTTTCTGGTAATGAAGGTATAACTGACCAAGGCGATTCAATGAGTATACAATCTGATTTTAATGATGATCTAGCTACCGACGTTAATAGTGTAAGCGAAGGCAGTGGAGATTCATCAGAAGCTTTATTATCAACAAGCAGTATTGGGGATAATAGTACAAATAACATTACAAACAATAGTACATATAGTAGTGCCGATTATGGTACTAGCAATAGCATTAATGATAATACTACTAACAATACAGTCCTTAATTTGGTGAATGACAACCCACTTGGAATGCTTATGAATATCTTTGCAGTCATATGGCTTCTTGGAATAGTGGTTATTGTCACTTACAATATCATTTTATTGATACGGTTGAGAATGAGACTTAAAAGTGCAACATTAGTTCAGGATAATATCTAGTCATCAAACCATATTGATGTGCCTTTTGTAATGGGCATTATAGTACCAAAGATATATATACCAAGTACCCTAGACGCAGAAGCGAAGGCGTATGTTATCCATCATGAGAAGATGCACATTCGAAGAAAAGATCATCTTATAAGATTCATTAGTTTTATAGCGCTGGTATTGCATTGGTTTAACCCAAGTGTATGGATGGCATTCATTTTATCGGGCAAGGATATGGAGATGTCATGTGATGAAGCGGTTCTGAAAGAATTAGGAACGGACATTAAGAAGCATTATTCCAATACACTATTATCTATAACGACTGGTAATAGTAGATTCAGGGGTACAGCTTTAACACTGGCATTTGGAGAACACGATGTGAAAAGTAGAATAAAGAATATACTTAATTATAAAAAGCCATCTACTTGGTTAATAACTATTACTGTTATTTTGACAATAGTATTAAGCGTTACACTCCTAACAAATCCACATACATTAGAGGGAGACTTCCCTGGTGGTAATTTTGGCGTGAAAGATATTGTATATACATCGCCACAATATTCATTCACTTATCAATTAGAAACAGCACCAGTATATGCTGTTTCGTCAGACTATGTATTCTATAGCAAAGAAAAAGATGATCATGAATTCAATCTAGTAGGATATGCTTACAAGGTCAAACTATCAGAAGATGAATTGCTTCAATTGTTTTTGTTTGAAGGGTCAGTAGACGAGCATATGGCATCAATACTTAAGAATATTAAAAACATATATCGTGTAGACGACAAAAATAGTACGATGACATATCTGATACTTGGAAATGATAAGGGTGATATCTTTATAGCTTCCGGATATCGAAATGGTAATGAAGAGATGGAAAGTGTACGTTGGCTATTTGAGATGGAACGTATTAAGCTGGATGATTTTGTTTTGTCAGCTACAGAGCTTTGGCAATACAGAACTGAGTACTTAGGAGATAATTCTGCAGTAGCTGGTATTATAAGCGGGTTAGAGTGTCCTGAAGAATTAACTTATACGGGTTTTAGTTTGAAAACAAAAGACCAACCATATGGTATTACCATAGACTTAAGTGCAAGCAACGACACAGTTATTAATCTGGATGATTTGACCAAAGATGTACTTTTGCAGTTGGACGCTTGTATATTCTTTTCGTTAGTTGGTAATGTTGAAAATATTACATTCTCTATAGATGGGGGTAACTTAGAAAAAAGTTCGATTGGATTTAGCAGAGGAAAGGCTAATGAAATTGCCGGTATGGATTTGTGGGAAGAGAGTAGTAATGAAGCTGATTATAGTGGAATGCTCTTGACTATTAAGGAGGTTTTGTCTTCTGGTGGGAATGACATAATTGATGTCACTAGTGATGCCCTAATTGATTTCACAACTGACATTAAAGATGAAACCACCAATGATATCTCCGATGAAACCATCAATGAAACAACTGGTATAGTTTCAGATGAAGAATTATTGGAGCGAGCTATCAGTGAAGCTATACTGACTTACAACACGAAGTACGGAACATTGGGAGCCTTTAATTGTGAAAGTCATGTCATTCTTGCCACGACTACGAATGAACTAGTTATAAATGATACTATTACTGTATATGCTCAAGTTCTATTCCAAAGTTTTGATAAACAATTGATTGGTCTTAATAATGCCAGCGGGTCATTTTCAACTAATGTGATTACTTTTAATAAGGATGAAAATGGAACCTATGAGCTTGTTGAATACTGGGTTCCAAGAGATGGTTCATATTATGAATCTGATATTCGTGACAAGTTTCCTGATGACATGGAAGAGGCTGCACTTGATACCCAAAAGAATATTGTCTACCAGATGCAGGCATGTTATAAACAGGCTATTGAAGCCCTCGATGTCAATACAACCAAAGCTATTGAAGCTTTATTAGATACAATAATGTCCTCACCAATGGAATCATCTAGTCCATATGATTATACCCTGGCTCATCCCATAGAATATCGTGAATTAACCTACTATGGCGATTATACCTTAGCTTATATTGAAGACCAGCTTACACAAGGTGAGACTGGTTTGAAAGCAAAGATAATGGAAATATTATATAATGAAATGACTTCTGCTGGAGAATAGTAATTGAGGTTGTTCTTAAGTGGAAGTAGTGTGTACTCATAAACGCACCAATCTCAAAATGCAAATAGCCATACCCTAGGGTATGGCTATATTATATGGTCCTTATGTTAATTCATTAATAGCTAATTCATTAATCAAAAGGTATAAACTGTGGTTCTCTACCAATATATATGTAATGCCCTGTAAAACCAAT
>JAQICP010000354.1 GCA_027858555.1 Vallitaleaceae bacterium | reverse complement strand
CTATCTAAGGCATTAGAAGATTAAAGAGACAGAATGCTTTATATAGTATAAATTCGCACCAAATTTATTAGATTTATCAATATCGGTATCAGTATCAATCTCAGTAATGGTTAAACTTTTTACTTTTATAAGAATATGTTATAATAGAAACTAATTGAAGATACAGTATTCTAGTTGATTTAATTGATTTAGAAGGCGAGGCTAAAAATCCGTCAAAGGGCATATCGATGAAGTTCCTGGTGTTGGCTGGCGACGCCCAGTCGTGGGCTGATGCTGGGAGTTAAGATGTTAGGGCGATCCACAATGGCATGTGGGCGTTGACCCTAGCATCGTGGAGACCAATATAGGTGGTTATATGCTGATTTATGTTTGCATATTTCTACGTCGTTGGAAGAACCTGTCATGCGGCGAAAGCTGTGGTCAGTGTAGCCTGTCTTGCGTGCTTGACATGGGATTGTGAAATAAAGCACTGGTTAATAGGCCAAAAGACCAGTGTAATTGTCACTTGAAAATTCAAATGCAAAAAAGACTAAGAATCAATATGAGTTATTAGGGAAAACCTCTAGGCTTTTCATTAGAGATGTAGATAGGATTACGGTGTGGGTGTAAGGCGATCTAGCGCGACTAGAGGCGACACGTTTGGTTATTTATTAAAGGGAAACCGCTACTTTGGCGACAAAATAGTTAAATTTCGGGAAAACCTGCTAGACTATAAGCTGCAAAATTTACTATATGTATTATCTTTAATTATTTTTAAAAAGGGGATATTTTGGATAAAGATAAAAGGCACCATGTGAAATTTCGTACACAAAATAAAAAAAAGATTAATAAAAAATGGATTGCTACAATTTCAATAATCACCTTTTTCATTGCCATGTTGCTTGGCTATGTATCATTAATTTACATGGAGATTCTATCCTTGTTTGGTGCTATTGTAATTTTATTAGTAATCGTTTTTTTAGGTGTCTTTTTTGACCTGTTAGGTATAGCTGTTACAGCAGTATCTGATATTAGTTTTAATGCAATGGCTACCAGCAAAGTGCGTGGTGCTAGAGAAAGCATTATAATTATACGAAATGCTGGTGCTGTAGCTAACTTCTTCAACGATGTCATTGGCGACATATCTGGCATTATTTCAGGTTCAGCATCCGCTGCAATATTAATAAAAATAAATAAACAACTTAGTTTCCAGAGTATTATCACAAGTTTGGTATTAACTGGAATAATTGCAGCTTTAACAGTTGGCGGCAAGGCCATTGGAAAAGAGCTTGCACTTAAACATTGTAATTATATAGTTTACCGGATTGGACTTGTTATGAGTATATTCAAAGTCCTATCAAGAAAGGGGTCTAAATGAGCAATTTGCTAGATCATATACATGAACCAGCTGATATTAAAAACTTAGCAAAAGCAGAGATGAGAATCTTAGCACACGAAATAAGAAAAGAATTAATCACTACGATTAGTGTTACTGGTGGTCATCTTGGATCTAATTTAGGTGTGGTTGAGCTTACAATAGCTTTACATAAGAGCTTTGATTCACCTAAAGATCAGATTATTTGGGATGTGGGCCATCAGACATACGTTCACAAGATTTTAACCGGAAGAAGAGACGCCCTCAAAACAATCAGGCAATACCAAGGACTAAGTGGGTTTCCCAAAAGGAGTGAGTCCGTACATGATATTTTTGATACTGGGCATAGTTCAACTTCAATTTCTGCCGCACTAGGATTTGCTGCTGCGCGAGATATAAAAGGGGAAGATAATTATGTTGTTGCAGTAATTGGAGATGGCGCATTATCTGGAGGACTTGCTTTTGAAGCGTTAAATAATGCGGCGCATATGAAAAAGAATTTTATCGTGGTTCTCAATGATAATCAAATGAGTATAGCTAAAAACGTGGGGGCAATGTCTTTATACTTAGATGGCATTCGAACTGGTAACCTATATAAAGAAGCCAAAGAGGATGTACAAAACGTTCTTAAAAAAATACCCCGGGTTGGAGAAGGTATCATAGAAGTCATTCGTGATCTGAAGGACGGCATTAAGCAATTAGTAATACCGGGCATGTTTTTTGAAGAGATGGGATTTACTTATCTTGGACCTGTTGATGGACACAATCTCAAACAATTGACAACAACAATTAATCAAGCTAAAAATGTTGAAGGTCCGGTGTTTATTCATGTCCATACACAAAAAGGCAAGGGATATGCTATAGCTGAAAAGCACACTGAATGCTTTCATGGTACAGGTCCATTTGATATTAAAACAGGAGACCAAAAATCAGTATCCAAGCACATCTCATATTCAAAAGTATTTGGAGATAAATTAACCTCACTTGCAGCCACAAATGATAAAATTGTGGCCATTACAGCAGGGATGACTAGCGGTACTGGACTGAATGATTTTTCAGTACAATATCCAGAACGTTTCTTTGATGTGGGTATTGCAGAACAACATGCACTTACATTTTCTGCAGGACTGTCAGCTGCGGGATTCAAACCTTATGTGGCAATCTATTCTTCATTTTTGCAAAGAGGTTATGATCAAGTCGTACATGACATCGCAACCCAAAATCTGAACGTTACCATATGTGTTGATCGAGCCGGATTAGTTGGCGCAGATGGCGAAACCCATCAAGGGGTATTTGATGTGTCGTTTTTGAATCATATACCTAATATGACTGTAATCGCACCGCGTTGTACCCAGGAACTAGAACTTGCGCTTGATTACTCTTTAACCTATACAGATGGGCCGCTTGTCATCAGGTACCCACGTGGTTCGGACAGTGGACATAAGGGTAAAAAGGTCAGTATGCTTAAGCACGGAAAAGCTGAAGTATTAAAAAATGGTAATGATATTGCTGTAATTTTTAGTGGTAGTATGTACCAAATTGCTGAAAAATTAGTGGATGAATTGAAAGCGGCTTCATACGATTGCTCGTTGATTAATATTAGATTTATAAAACCGCTCGATAGGGCTTTAATTAAAAAACTAGCTAAGAAACATAAGCATATTATAGTTTTAGAAGAAAACGCCATAATAGGTGGGCTAGGTTCAGAAATTCTAAGGTACATTAGTAAAGAACAATTAGAAATGGAAGTTCAAATATATGGTATTGATGATTACTTTGTTACACATGGTGATAGAATAAAATTGCTTAAAGATTGCGGATTGGATGTTGGTCAGATTAAGAAGAACATACTAAAAAGCATATAGTAAGGGGCTTTATGGATAAAAAAATCAAAGAACGTATTGATGTACTCATATATGAAAAAGGTTTAGTTGAATCTAGAGAAAAAGCTAAAACGCGTATCATGATGGGGCATGTCTTTGTTAATGGTCAAAGAGAAGACAAACCAGGTACTAAAGTTGACATACAAGCGACTATAGAGATAAAAGGTAATCCAAATCCTTATGTCAGTCGTGGTGGACTAAAACTTGAAAAGGCAATCCACAAGTATAATCTGGATTTGTCTGATAAAATATGTATGGATATTGGAGCTTCTACAGGTGGATTTACAGATTGCATGCTACAAAACGGTGCAAAAAAAGTCTATGCTGTGGACGTAGGTTATGGCCAATTGGCATGGAAATTACGCCAAAATAAAGACGTTGTTGTGATGGAAAAAACCAATATCAGATATGTAACAAAAGAACAGGTTGAAGTTACTTTGGATTTCTTTTCCATTGACGTATCCTTTATTTCTCTAAGATTGGTAATCCCTGCAATTATGCCATTATTGATTACTCAGGCTAGAGGCGTTTGTTTAATTAAACCTCAATT
>JAQICP010000320.1 GCA_027858555.1 Vallitaleaceae bacterium | reverse complement strand
ATTGAATATAAGCAGTTCTTAATAAAAAAGCAGCTATTTACACAATGAAATGCACCCTTAAGTAGATTATAGGTTGCATTTCATAAATAGTTGCTTTTTTAGTGGCATTTTCTTTTCATGTTTTTTTCCATTATGGTCATCTCAATTATTTCAACTGCTTCTTTAACATAGGACTCACTGATTACTTCAAAACCAATACTTTTATAAAAATCAAGGGTATCTAATCTTGCAAAAACCTTAATTGGCTCTAAGCCGAGCCTAAAAGCCCTATCGATTAACATTCTCACTATCAAATCGCCTATGGATTGACCTCTATGTGATTTCAAAACGGCAATTCTTCCGATATAAGTATCTAAATCATCTAAAATAATTCTACCGGTACCAATAGGTAAGTCACCGTCTTTTACTAAAATGTGATGTGCCATAGTATCTACATTATCATTAAGAAAAATATCATCACAACTTAACTCATCTATGAAAACCTCTTTTCTGATAGCATATGCATCAGAATTCATACTATAGTGATCTAAAAATTCTCCAGTAATCATAAAGACCTTTCTTGTTTATCCTTGCCTCATTGGTATGGTTATGGTAATTTGATAAGTTTCTTCATCTTGCTCAATCTTATAATCAGCCTGTACCCCTGAAGTTTTCATCATGTCAACAGCTTGTTTAATAGTATTTGTAAAAATCCTAATATCCTTAAGATAATGCCGTATACTTGCTATATGTTTTTTTGGTTTTTGTTGATTTAATAGATATTCCTTAATCAATTCTTCCGTTTTCTTGACATTCAAGCTCTTTTTCATAATAATTGCCAGTATTTCTAATTGTTCTTTCTCACTATTTAGGCTAAGTAATGCACGCGCATGCCGTTCACTTAACTGATTTTCAAATATGATCTTAACAATACCTTCAGAAAGATTAAGTAATCGTAATTTATTAGCAATGGTGGACTGATTTTTACCAACTTGTTTGGCTACTTCTTCTTGTTTCATATGATAATCGTGAATCAAATTGAAATAACCTTCGGCTTCTTCCATAAAATTAAGATTTTCTCTTTGAAGATTTTCAATCAGCGCTAAAATAGTGCTGTCTTCATCAGAAACATCCAATAATATCGCTGGTATTGTGTTGATATCAGTTATTTTTGTTGCTCGGAGGCGTCTTTCACCTGCAACTAGTTCATATCTATCTTCACCTTTTTTTCGAACACTAATTGGCTGCATTATACCATACTTGCTAATTGAATCAGCAAGATCTTTCAATATATGGGTGTCAAAATGCCTTCTAGGTTGATATGGATTAGGATCAATCAAATCAACTGGTATATTCATTATAGTATTATTCATTATTAGTGACATATATACCTCCATTAAAAATTTCACCTAATTATAACATAGTCATTCATGACTAACAACAAAGTGTACCTCAAGTACACGTTTTTACGTAGTGAAATTGTTGTCAAAGGAAAGTTCTACTTCTAATAGGAAGTTTCCTGATTGAACAACAAAGTGTACCACAAGTACACGTTTTCACGTAGTGAAATTGTTGTCAAAGGAAAATTCTACTTCTAATAGGAAGTTTCCTGACCTAATACAATTCTCTGCATGAGAATTGTGTTGTAAGTGTACCTCACATATAATATTTCCTGGGAAATATTTATAACGGCTTTTTGCTAGGTGTTCCAGCTTTTCTTGGATATTTCGGTGGGGTATCGCTAATCTTTTTGATTACGACATATCTTCTTAAAATATCGGATTCAGGGACTTTAAAGTCACTGACACTCTGAATCTTACCACCTAATAATGAGATGGCATTTTTAGCCTCACTAATCTCTTCTTCTGTGTCAGTAGATTTATAGGCTATGAAATGCCCTCCAATTTTAACAAACGGCAAGCAATACTCTGAAAGGGTAGACAGTTGACTTACTGCTCTAGATACCACCAAGTCATAAGCCGTCCTAAATATGTGATCTTGTGCTAATATCTCAGCACGACTGTGAATAGCATTTATTTTAATTAGGTCTAGTTGATCGATAACTTCGTTCATAAATTGAACTCTTTTGTTAAGAGCATCCATAAGTGTTACGGATAGGTGAGGGAACATAATTTTCAAAGGAATACCTGGAAACCCCGCTCCAGTTCCTACGTCTAATATTGAATTAGTGTTCATTAAACCATATGCCTTAATCACATTGATGCTATCTAAAAAATGTTTTACCATGACTTCATCATAATCCGTGATATTTGTTAGATTCATAGATTGATTCCTATCAATCAGTAGCTCATAAAACAATTGAAATTTTCGGGTTTGATCTTGCGTAGGTATAAGTCCCATATCACCCAAGCCACGTACTAATAAATCATTTTTAATCATAGCTACCTCCATTTTTAATTTATATATAATTACTTATATATCCTTTGCTATTTAGCCTCATCAATATGCTGATTGAAAATACTCATGAATAATATTTACTTATAATTTTCATCAACAATTCTCACTAACAATCTTCACAAGCAATTTTCTCAAGCAATTTTCATCAACACTTCTCGTTAACAAATCTCAACAAAATATCTATTTCTTAAACTGTTCAATATAAACCAGCAAAACTGATATATCCGCTGGAGAAACGCCTGATATTCTTGAAGCTTGACCTACAGATTTGGGTTGAATCATATTAAGCTTTTGTTTTGCCTCAATACGTAAAGATGGAATTTAAAGAAAATCAAGATTATCAGGTAATTGCTTTTTCTCTAACTTTTTAAATTGTTGAACCTGTTTTTCTTGTCTTTTAATATAACCTTCGTATTTTATCTGTATATTGATTTGTTCAATAATATCCGCGCGAAGTTCAGGTCTTACTGGATCTAGTGCTATGATGTCAGTGTAACTTATTTCTGGTCGTTTCAGTAAATCATGTAGACTCATACCACTTCTAAGCAACGTACTATCTTGTCCTTCTAAAAATGACTGTATCTCAGGTCTCATGCCTACGATGGTTTTTTTTAATCGTTTTACCTCAGATTCTATCATCGTCATCTTGTAGATCAAATAATCATAATCTGCTTGACGGATAAGACCTGCTTCATAACCTTTTTTACGCAACCTGATATCCGCATTGTCTTGTCGAAGCAATAATCGGTATTCAGCTCTTGATGTCATCATTCTATAAGGTTCGTTGGTTCCTTTAGTGACCAAGTCATCTATGAGTACGCCAATGTAAGCTTCAGATCTATCTATTACCATTTCTGGTTTATTATGAAAACTTAAACTAGCATTGATGCCCGCGACCAAACCCTGAGCTGCTGCTTCTTCATACCCTGAACTACCATTAAACTGACCCGCACTATATAACCCTTTGATATCTTTAAATTCAAGGGTTAATTCTAACTGTAATGGGTTGATACAATCATACTCAATGGCATAGCCTGCACGCATGATATTAGCATTCTCAAGTCCAGGCAAAGTTCTAAGCATAGCTTTTTGCACATCTTCAGGTAGAGAAGTCGACATACCTTGTACATACATCTCATTGGTATCTTCACCTTCTGGTTCCAAAAAAATCTGATGTCTTTCTTTATCCTTAAAACGTACTACTTTATCTTCAATAGATGGACAATATCTAGGTCCCGTTCCTTCAATAACACCTGAGTATAATGGGGAACGATTCAAATTATTTTCTATGATTGTGTGCGTATCACTATTAGTATAAGTGAGCCAACAAGATATCTGTTCTCGCTTAATCATGTCTTCTGTATTTGAAAAAGAGAAGGGGACAATATGCTCATCACCTTTTTGCTCTTCCATTTTATCAAAGTTGATGCTTTTTTTATCTATCCTGGCTGGCGTACCGGTTTTAAATCGATACATCTCAATACCGTTACTGACTAAAGACTGTGTTAAATTATTAGCCGCTTGTAGCCCATTTGGACCTGAATAGATCTCAACCTCACCATAGATACATTTTGCTTTAAGATATGTACCTGTTGCTATAATAACTCTATCAGCTAAAAAAGATAGACCAGATATAATCTTAACGCCTTTGACAGATTTAATGCCAGAAAGACTATCGGTTTCAACAATAATCTCTGTTACTTCAGATTGTTGCATAACAATACCTTCCGTATTTTCAAGAACCATCTTCATGTTTTTAGCATACTTGAATTTATCTGCTTGGGCTCTTAGAGAATGAACTGCTGGACCTTTTGCTGTATTTAACATGCGAGATTGTAGAAAGGTACGATCGATATTTTTACCCATTTCGCCGCCTAGTGCGTCAATTTCTCTAACCAAATGACCTTTTGATGTCCCACCAATACTTGGGTTACACGGCATCATGGCAATAGAATCTAAACTAACCGCAAACATAATGGTATTAAGTCCAAGTCGTGCACAAGCAAGCGCTGCTTCTGTACCAGCATGCCCACCACCTATAATTATTGCGTCATAACTTTCTTCAATATAACTCATATTCACCTGCTACGTACATAATCATTGAAATGTACGATTTATTATCATTCTCAATAGTTACAATATATTGTGTTTCAAACCTCTTTTTTACACTATATATAGTGTTATTTCAGACCTTTTCATATAAAGAGCCATACAAAACCCTACTTGCCAAGGCAAAACTGGCTAAAAAGGGCCTTTAATAAATCTTCAGAAACCGTGTCCCCGGTAAGTTCGCCAATTGCTTCATATATGTTCTTCAAATCAATAGAATAACAATCAGAAGGCACGCCATCTTCAACTGCAGCAATCACTTCACCCACTGATTCCATGGCTTTGTCCAGTGCTTTTTTATGCCTTATATTAGTAATATAGGCCTGATCATTAAAATCTATTTTACCAAGAGAAAACATCTCTTTGATTTTATTTTCTAAGACAGTAATTCCCTGGTCCATTTTAATAGAAGTAGGAATAATATATGCCTCATCCACCAAATCTTTTAGATGAAGGGCCGTCGTCACATTATCTAGATCTACTTTGTTGAGTAACACAATTACCTTTTTATCTTTCACCAATTCTATAATTTTAAAGTCATTATCATCAAGATGTCCAGAAGCATCAGCCATAAATATAACCAACTCAGCTTCGATAATCAAATTCTTAGCTCTACCAACACCTATCTGTTCAACATAATCATCAGTATCTCTTATACCCGCTGTATCGATGATGTTAAGTGGTACACCATGTATATTCATATATGCCTCTATAGCATCTCTTGTTGTCCCTGGGACGTCTGTTACGATAGCTTTCTGTTCTCTCAACAGTGCATTAAGAAGAGAGGACTTACCGACATTCGGTTTACCTATAATAACAGTTTTTATACCTTCTCTAAGTATTTTTCCATGATCATAACTTGTGCGTAATTCATTGATTTCATCTTTAATAGCTGACAAGTTAGTAATTAGCTGACCGTCTTCCAAGTCCTCTATCTCATACTCTGGATAATCTATGGAAGCTTCAACATGGGCAATAATCGTGATCACCTTATCTTTGATTTCGTTTATTCTGATTTTCAAGATGCCCTTCAGATGATTAACAGATGCTTCAAGAGCCATATCACTTTTAGCATTGATGATATCCATAATTGCTTCTGCTTGAGATAAATCAATCCTACCATTTAAAAATGCTCTTTTAGTAAATTCACCAGGCTCAGCCAATCTGGCACCTAGTTCCATGACAAGGGTAAGTACTTTCTCAAGTACGATGATGCCTCCATGACAATTAATCTCAGCCACATCTTCTTTTGTAAAAGAATTCGGCGCTTTCATAACTGAAACCAATACCTCGTCTAAAGTATGTGTCTCTTTCATAATGAAACCATAATTAATCGTATGTGAAGCCACGTCTTTTAAAGACTTGCCATTTTTCATTTTAAAACATCGATCCACAATTACTATGGCATCTGGACCACTTACTCTGATAATCCCTATGCCTGCTGGTGATAAACTAGTGGATATCGCAGCAATTGTATCATAACTATATGCCACCGTATCACTCCCTTCTTATTTTGAAGTAAAAATATCCCCAGTACATAATAGGCACTGGGGTAAGTTGTTATTTTTGTTTACTTGGTACAATGATTACTTTTCTATATGGCTCTTCGCCTTCACTATGTGTCTCAACGGCTTTATTATTTTGCAAGGTAAAATGTATAATGCGTCGTTCGTAGGGATTCATAGGTTCCAGTGTGAACTTTTTCCCTGATTTTTTAACTTTATTAGCTAGATTTTTAGCTAGATTTTCTAAAGTTTGTTTTCTACGTTCTCTATAAGCTTCCGTATCCAACTTAACTCTTATATATTGCTCAGATTCTTTATTAACAACTAAACTTACCAAGTATTGAAGTGAATCTAAAGTCTGGCCTCTTTTACCAATAAGTACGCCCATGTTCGGACCACTTAAATCAATATTCATGTTCATTTCTTCATCCATTTTTATTGATACACTAACTTCTAATTCCATCTCTTTAAAAACGTCTGTTAGGAATGATTCAGCAATGGTATCAATTGTAGCACTTTTAGAGACTTTAACTTTTGCAAGTTTAGTACTAAATATACCAAATAATCCACCACTTTGTTTTTCGACTATTTCTATAACTGCTTCTTCACTTGTTATGCCAAGTTCTACCAATGCTTCTGTAATAGCATCTTCTACGGATCTAGCTTCTTTTATAACATAATTCATTACATCTATTCCTCCCAATTCACAATAATTCAATTATTCTTTCTTTTTATTAACAACGTATTTATTAATAACAATCTGTTGTACTAATTGGAATACATTACTTGTTAACCAATATAAACCTAAACCAGCTGGCATAGTTGATACGAAGAAAACTGTAATCAAAGGCATCATATATGTCATTGTTTTTTGTGTTTGGTCTGCTGCTGCATTATCGCCAGTTGAACTTGCTTTTGCTTTAGCAGTCATGGTTCTAGTAACAAATATCTGTGCAATCAAACACAATAATGGTATTAAGGCACCAACTGTAAATATATCACTTAAACCAGATATTGGTCTAGTAGCTAAATCAATGGTGAAAAAGTAATTCATAGCATGTACTTTTTCAATTAAAGGTTCTAAGTTCGTGCTAACTGATGCGAAAGTATTTGTAAAACTATCCCAATGACTTGGTGAGAATTTTGCTAATAAGTCTACGATAGAGTCGGTAGATGCTGGGTCAAACTTAGGTACTAGTGCCGCAGTTTTTTCAGCTGCGAGATCAGTCTTGTTAAGTGCAAGTAAAGCATCATTAACACCAGTAAGTCCAGTTATCGTATTGTATATACCCAAATATATATTTTTCACTTTGTCAATGTAAGCCGGAATATTACGAAGTACGGCAAACAATGAAAAGATGATTGGTAATTGAATAACTAAAGGTAAGCAACCACCAAAAGGATTAACATTGTGTTCTTTATATAGTGCTGCCATCTCTGCTTGATACTTTTTTTGGTTTTCAGCATCTTTTTTCTCTTTATATTTCGCTTGAATTTTTTTCAACTGAGGTTGAATAAATTGCATTTCTTGTGTTGATTTTTGTTGTTTAATTGCAAGTGGTAACATTAATACCCTTACTAGTAACGTAAAAATAATAATTGTTGTACCTAGAGATTCAATTCCAAATGCACTATTAAAAAAATTATAGATAGCATTCATGATGACTCCGAATACACTAGATATACTACCAAGTAGTGGGGTTGTAGATTTTGTTAACAACGAAAACATAGTATCCTCCTATTAAGGTACTGGATCAAATCCACCTTTGTGAAATGGATGACATCGCAGAATTCTTTTTATACTTAAAAATCCACCCTTAAGAAATCCATATTTTTCAACTGCTTCAAGAGCATAAGTTGAACATGTAGGTATATATATACATGA
>JAQICP010000294.1 GCA_027858555.1 Vallitaleaceae bacterium | reverse complement strand
TGTGATTTAAGAGATGAAAAAGTGCCATACGAACAGCGACACCATTAATTTGCTGCTTGTCGATTAATGAACTTTCACCATCGATTACTTGACTGGATATCTCTATACCTCTATTGATTGGACCTGGATGCATAACAATCACATCGTCTTTTGCATATTGAAGACGATTAACATCTAATTTATATAATTTTTTGTATTCATTTATTGAAGGCAACAGGTTACTTGCCTGTCGCTCACTTTGTATTTTAAGGGTCATAACCACATCTGCATCCACAATCGCTTCGTCAAGATTATAAAAAACCTTAGCACCTAGAGATTCTAGACAACTAGGAATTAAAGTTGGAGGTCCTGCTACTGATACATGAGCACCGAGTTTAGTAAGCGCCCATATGTTACTTTTAGCAACACGGTTGTGTTGTATATCGCCTATTAGAACTACTTTTAGACCTTTGAATCCTTTTTTGATTTCTAGTATTGTTAGCAAATCAATTAATGATTGGCTTGGATTTTCATTTCTACCATCACCAGCATTGATGACCGAAGCTCTTACATACTTGGATAAATGGTGAGGACCACCAGCTAAAGGATGACGGATTACAATGAAATTAGCACCCATTTGATCCACATAACGACCAATATCTTTGAGGGACTCACCTCTTGTGAATTGTTTTGTTGTCGTTAAATTAATGACTTTAGCACTTAGGTTCTGAGCAGCCAATTCATAGGATAATTTTGATCTGGAAGTCTCCTGATGAAACAACATTGCTACCGTTTTGCCTTTTAGATGAGGCGCAACTTTTGCTGCTTGATTTGATGTCAGTGTATATTTCATTTTTTGTGCTGTATTTAGTATGTAGTATATTTCTTGTTCACTTAATGACTTTAAATCTAAAAAATGCTTTCTTGTAAAAACCACCGTTAGACACCTCTTTTTTTTATAGTTCAACCATAGCTTTATAAGTCTTTTCACTAGAGAAAATCGTACAAACTTTTCTCCAATAAAAAAAACAGAGTGGTATATACTGCTTCTACCACTCTGTTATTATAACATATGATTGTGTCTATGTCCCATCCTATTGTGTGTGAACTTTATATCTTAATTCGGCTAATTCTTCAGTGATTATATTTCTTTTGGTAATAAACCATTAAGAATTACGCCTACAATAGCTGCTATGGCAAGACCTGAAATAGTGAGTGAATCACCTATAGGCAGTTCACCTACGCCAATACCAAGAACTAGAATAATACCACCAATAATAAGGTTTCTACTATGAGAAAAATCAAGATTTGCATTGACCATGATTCTTACACCAATACTAGCAATCATACCAAAAAGAATAATACTGATGCCACCCATAACTGGCAGTGGGATTGTACTGATTACAGCACTTACCTTCCCAAATAAACTGAGAATAATTGCAAAAACAGCAGCAATTCTAAGAATATTAGGATCATATACTTTAGTAACAGCAAGAACCCCTGTGTTTTCAGAATATGTTGTGTTAGTTGGTCCGCCAATCAATCCTGCAAAAGCAGTAGCAATACCGTCACCTAGTAACGTGCGATGGATACCTGGATCTTTTAGGAAGTCTTTACCAACAACGGCACTATTAGTAGTAATATCACCGATGTGTTCGATGAATACAACTAAGGCAATAGGTGCAATGGCAAGAATGGTAGTCCAATCAAATTTAGGCATTAAGAATACTTGATCTGTGAAATTACTTTGTGAGAATGAGAAGAAGCTTGCATCTGAAATGGCTTGTGTATCTACAATGCCCCATATTAAACTGACAATATAGCCTACTACAACTGCGATAAGAATCGGTACCAATTTGAAAAAACCTTTTGTAAATATTGCAATGAGAATCATGGTAAGTACAACTATTGAAGAAATTATAAGACTAGTTGTAGAAAAGACAGAACCTTGCTCTACATAAAATGCATTAGAGATAGCAATAGGTGATAATCTTAGTCCAATAACCATAATAATTGAGCCTGTTACAATTGGTGAAAATAATTTTTGTACCTTATCCACACCAACAAAATAGATGATGATTGCAATGGTAACATAAACGACACCAGCTACAATGATACCACCTTTAAGCAGCGCTAAATTACCAAGAAATGCATCCCAGTTTTCTGCTGATCTAAGTACAGGTACATCCAAGTTGCTTGGGTTTAGAACTAAAATAATAGCGCCTAAAAAAGCAAAACTTGAACCTAAAAATACAGGCACTTTACCTTTGGCACATAGATGAAACAACAGTGTTCCGACACCAGCTGCGAGTAATGCGATTGCTGGATCAAGACCAGTGATAATCGGTACAAGTACCGTAGCTCCAAACATTGCTAAAACATGTTGTAAGCTGAGAACTAATTTCTTTCCTATGTTGATATTTCCCATGGTTTTTGAAACCCCCTAAATTTATTATCGCAAGTGCGAGGCACTAACGTACTGTAAGTATGACCTGATCTATACCGTCAATCTCTTGCAAACGAACATGTACGACTTCTTCATTAGAAGTGGGAACGTTTTTACCGATATAATTAGGTGTAAGTGGTAATTCTCGATGTCCTCTATCAACCAATGCGACAAATTGTATCTTCTCCGCTCTGCCTGCATCAAGTATGGCATCAAGTGCTGCCCGGCATGTTCGTCCTGTGTAGATGACATCGTCAACCACTATTACTGTTTTGTTTTCAACGTTCATGCGTAGTGTTTCATTAATGGTTGGCTGTTCTGATTTGGTGACTAAATCATCTCTGTAAAAAGTGATATCTAAAGCACCGAGAGGCACCGTAACAGATTCTATATCGTTTATTTTTTGAACGATTCGTTCAGCTAATGGCACGCCACGTGTTTTCACACCAAGAATAATCAAACCAGATGTCCCTTTATTATTTTCGATTATTTCATGTGAAATCCTTGTTAGCGCTCTATTAATTTCAGCGGCATTCATAATTTCTTTCATAATTAACCCCTATCTCTTAATTGTGCCAATAGTGTTTTAAAATAATCAGGTAATTCAGAGTCGAATGCTATATATTCTTTAGTACTTGGGTGTATAAAGCCTAGGGTTTTTGCGTGTAGACATTGTCCTTGTAAATTGAACTTAGTATTAGTCGGTCCATAGATGTCATCACCTAAGAGTGGATGCATGATACTTGCCATATGGACTCGAATTTGATGCGTACGGCCGGTTTCTAAACGACATCGTATATGTGTGAACTTTTTATGATCTAATCGCTCTAAGACTTCGTAATGCGTTATTGCTTCTTTACCATTACGACTAATGACAGCCATTTTTTTTCTATCTTTTGGGTGACGGCCTATTGGTGCATCTACAGTACCTTCTTCATCTTTAAAGTTGTAGTATGCAATAGCTTCATAAGTTCTTGTTACTGTATGTGCTTGTAATTGTTTTGCTATGAATTCATGAGCATAATCATTTTTACAGATTACTAGAAGTCCCGTAGTATCCTTATCAATTCTATGAACAATACCTGGCCGTATTTCACCGTTGATGCCAGATAAATCCTTACCGCAATGATATAACACGGCATTAACTAAAGTATCTTCTTGATGGCCGGCAGAAGGATGAACAACCATGCCCTTTGCTTTGTTGATGACAATGATATCTTTGTCTTCGTATACAATATCTAGGGGCATCTCTACAGGCTTGATATCAACTGAGGTTGCATCTGGTATTGTAATGTGGATGATATCATTAGTCTTAACTGTATATCTTGCCTTTGATAATTCGCCATTGACCAGTACCTGTTCTTCTTTAATCATCCGTTGAATGGATGATCTAGAATGCTCTGGCATCAGTTCTGATAATGCTTTATCTAATCGTTCGCCACTTGTTTCAATTGTGAATTCAATTTCTTTCATTTTACATCCTTTTTGTTGGATCTGAAGTTTAAAAATTCAAAATCGGTATCTTTGTATTTGAATAGTAGTAACAATACAAATAGTATACTACCAATAACAACACAGCTATCAGCTACATTGAAAACAGGGAAATCGATTAGTTTGAAGTAGAAAGTATCAATGACGTAGTTCAGTCGTACGCGATCAATCAGGTTACCTATCCCACCTGCTATGAATAATACCGCTGTAACTCTAAGTAACATATAATGTTTGGTTCTAGGCATTTTCTTAAATAGCACATAGATAGCGATTACTATGAAAATACCTGTGAATACTTTGAATAGCCCTTGTTGATTCTGCAGTATACCAAAAGCTGCGCCTCTATTTTCTACATATACAAATTCGAACACTTTATCTAAAACAACGAAATGCGCCTGGCCTTGTAAATGTAGGACGGTTAAGTACTTCACTATTTGGTCTAATGATATTAAAAAGATTATTGCAATAATTTCAAACATATTGACTCCTATGTTGTATCGAACGACATTGTTTACATAACATAGTTACGGTAAACCATATGCTATGTTTAAATTTTAAACGTCATATCGATTCAGTTTATTTTTTTATAATGTGTTCTATGGCCTTTATAATATCCTCTTTCTTAACATCAGTCGTTATGAAAGCATCCCCCAAGTTTCGTAGTAATACTAGTTTAAGCTGATTATAAGCTGTTTTTTTATCTGAAAACATATCGTTATAGACATCAGATGATAGTATGCCATCTATTGATATCGGTAAACCGTAGGAAATGATGGTATCAATGATTAAATCGTAATCCTCTTTTTGTATGTAATTTAATGTTAAGGATAGATACGAAGCTGCTACCATGCCTATACTAACACATGCACCATGAGAAAGCTTAAAGTCAATCAAACGCTCTACTGCATGACCAAAAGTATGACCAAAGTTCAATAAAGCTCTTATACCACGTTCTTTCTCATCTTGTCCTACTATTTTACTTTTAATCTCACATGAGCGAATAATCATATTTGTGAGTGCATTGTGCTCCAAAGCCACAATACCTTCACGCTCATTAATGAGCATATTAAGGTAGTCTTTATCTAGTATGCAGCCATGCTTTATAATCTCACCCATGCCAGAACTGAATTCTCGTTGATTTAAAGTCTTTAAAGTGTTCGTATTCATAAACACAAATTCCGGTTGGTAAAAAGCACCAATGATATTTTTGTAACCATTGAAATCTATCCCTGTTTTTCCGCCTACGCTAGAATCCACTTGGGCTAGCAATGATGTTGGAATCTGCCCATAAGCTATTCCACGCATAAATGTAGCAGATAAAAAACCAACCATGTCTCCTGTTACACCCCCACCCAATGCTAAGACAATTGAGTTTCGGTCTAATTTGGAGGAGACACAAAAATCATATAAATCCACTAAAGTATCTATATTCTTATTGGCTTCACCTGCTATATATGTATATGAATAGACTTCTTTAGGATTAACTTGGCATACTTTTTTTAATGCCTCGCCATATAACGGGAAAACATTGGTCTCCGAGACAATGGCAATTTTACTGTAATTCCCAGCTTCAAGAATAGTTGCTAATGGTTCAAAGGTATCTGAAAAGTAGATATTATAGCATTTTTCTGGTGTTTGAACGGAAAGCTCTTTCATGTTATCTCCTATTAGCTGTATATCTACCCTTGTTCATTGTCTGAACTATCATCGTCATCATTAGTGGTATCATATTCATTATAACTAAGCTCATTGTTAGCACTAGCATTAACATGGGCAATACTTGCCTCGTTATTTTTTCGAATCTCATCTTCGTATGAATCAAGGTTAAGTTCCAAATCTGTGGTATTGGTTAGCTCTAATTGTGCTTTAAGAAATTGTCTCATCTGAATCTTAGAAGCATCATATGCTCGAACCAATGACTCTTTACTTTTGCTAATTCTATATATTTCATTTTGAGCGTCGTTGATAATAGTATCCGCTCTCAGTTCTGATTCTTTTATTATTTGTTCTGCTTTTTGCCTAGCATTAGCCTTAACATCTTCAGAGGTTCTTTCAGCTAACAACAAGGTGCTTTGTAGCGTGTCTTCAATGGTTTTATAGTATTGTATGCCCTCATTCAACATATTTACTTTATCTCTTAATTCAATATTATCTCGATACAACTTTTCATAGCTGGTGAGTACCTCTCGCATAAATTGTTTTACCTCAGCAATGCTATATCCTGATAGTGTTCTTGCGAATACTTTTGATTCAATATCTAAAGGTGTTAACATATGATTCCTCCGCATCTACTGATACACATGAAAAGTAACATGGTATCGATTTTTTTTAGTTTGTGTCCCAATACTTGTTAGCTTACATCTACCTAAACCTCTCAGGGTTATAAGATCACCCGTCACTAATGAGGTATTATTTTTTATGATTAACAAATTATTTTTGAACACTTTACCTGAGGCAATGTATTCAGTACTAGCTGTTCTAGATAAATGAAATGCGCATGTAAGCATACTATCGATTCTTATTGATTGCACAGTACCCGTCACTATTTTGAAGGCCGGTTCTGTCACATCTATGTCTTCTATATCTGCAATTTCGGTGTGAACATTGTAGCGATTGACCTTAATTAAAGATTCTAAAATAAAGGTCGCAATATGTTTTACTACAAATACATAAGCAGAATCGTTTTCAACAATAATGTCACCAATAACTTGTCTATCAATACCTAGATTGATTAATGCGCCAAGGTAATCACGATGAGTTAAAGGTTTTGTTTGAAATTTAGCTTCATGTGTGATCAGTATGGTTGTTAAAGGGTTGTCGTCACTAGTACCAAAATTGCGTTGCCATACTTCGTCATCAATATCATCTGAATCTCTATACGGTGGTAACAATATTAAGCATTTTCGTTCAGCTAAAGGGTATCCACCATAGTAGAAATATTTGACTGAACTAGTCTTAATTACGCCTGAAACAACTGACAGTTGATTCAAATCAAGAAAATTAGTTGATGACACTTGTTGTCTATATTCTGCAGTAAGTAGCATGTCCTTAATTCTTTCAATCAATATGTGAGTAGCTTTATCCATAAGCACCAACTATCTTAATAACTTTACCTATTAATTATCTTTACTTACTATTCTTACAAATAATCTAGACAACATAAATCCGTAAGAAATACTGCATGCCGCTAATAAGAAGCAATGCAATTAGTGGCGATAAATCATAAGCATAAGTGGTATTTGCAAAAACCGATTTTTTAATCAATAAGCGTATCGGTGCCAGAATAATTTCTGTCACGCTATATATAAAGTCATAAAACTTACTATCTCTATTAATTGGAAGCCAAGACATTATAATCCTTATTAAAATCAAAATCTGTAAGATTAACAATATCAAGGTAAATGACTTAATAATTAAAGTTAACAACAATTAAATCACTCGCCCTTCCATGGTAATATAATGCCATTAGACTTTAATTCTTCTTTGAAATTACCAGCCACATCAACGTTAGCGGGTGCGATAATGAATATGTTATTGGTGACTTTTTGAACATTACCTTCTAGAGTATAACAAGAACCGCTAATAAAATCCATAATTCTTTGTGCTACACCCGCATCTAGTTTCTCCAAATTAATAATAACAGGCTTGTGCTGGATTAAGTAGTTGCATATCTCGCAAGCATCATTATAATCAGATGGTTGTATGACATGAACTTCCATTTGGATGCTTGTCTGTAGATTCAACACTTTTGCATTGTTTGGGGCAGCATATGAAGAAGCCTGCGTTTTACCACCTGAATAGCTTTTAAATTGACGCTTATCACTGTAGTCATCGAGGGCGTCTATCTCTTCATCTAATTCTTCACTTTCTTGGTCGTCATCCTCATATTCGTTTAAGTTCATTAAATCTATAATTTTATCAAAAATTCCAGCCATAGTCATCTTCCCTTCATTAAGAATAATCTCTTTTTCCGAAAATGCTTGTCCCGACGCGAATCATCGTAGCGCCTTCTTCGATGGCAACACCATAGTCACCACTCATACCCATTGATAGCATTCTCATACTTACATTATCAATGTTTTTACTAGCTATGTCAACAGAAATATCCTTCATTTTTCTAAATATAGGACGATTTTCTTCTGAATCCACAACATATGGTGCTACAGTCATCAAACCTTCGATTTTGATATGCGTAAGTCTTGCTATTGATGTAACCATATCATATAGCCGGCTTTCATCAATGCCGAACTTTGAATCCTCATGGGAAAGGTTTAATTGTATTAATATGGGCATTATGATTTGTTTTTTACTTGCCTCTTTGTCTATAGCCTTGGCTAATTTTATTGAATCAACAGAATGAATAAGTACAACTTTATCAATTATGTATTTGATTTTATTGGTTTGTAGATGACCAATCATATGCCATCTGACATCGGTGGAAAAATGATTGTACTTATCTCTGATTTCCTGGGCCTTGTTCTCACCTAAATCAAGCATACCACAGTCTACTGCTTTAAGAATAGTGGGTATGGACCTTGTTTTAGATACTGCAATCAGAGCGACATCTGCTGTGTCGCGACCGCAGTTCTTACAATGTAATTGTATGGATTTTTGAATATCACTTATATTTTGCTCTAGATTGGTAATTTCCATATATACTCCCTTATTAGTTGTCTTTTGTATATCATTAATTAATCAACTCGTTTTCACTAATAGTCGAAGCGTCAGATGCTATTCTGTCGTACATCATAACCCCGTTTTGTGTATTAGTTTTAACAATTCTATAATCATCATTATAAGTCAAAGTCTCAACTAAAGCGAATCCGGCATAACCTTTATTGATGACATAGACGCCTTCGTGAGACTCCCTTTCACCTTGTGATAATGGATAAATCATGTCTAAATCATTGTCCTTATAAACGAGAATATCATTTTGGGATAATTCTTCAGATAAGGGAATATATATATAATTCTCCTCGGCATAATAAAAATTAATTGCGATGACCTTCTGTTGTATGTCTTCTCCTGTGACCTCTATAAAAACACCTTCCCTACCATCGCTATTGATGATAGCATTTCTTGGTACTGCTACGAAATCCTTAGTTAAAATGGCAGAATTAGGAATCTTTAGACCTTCGTAATTTTTATAGGTAACTGTGAAA